>NZ_JAUBRH010000046.1:0-55678 GCF_036701775.1 Microcoleus sp. N9_A2
GAGAGTAAAACTTTGGGTGTTACCTAAAGCTGCTTTGTCCGCAGAATCTCAGTGGCTTCAGCCCTGAGAGTGTCAATCCTAAGTACAAATTTTTAACCGCAGATGTCAGCGGATTAACGCGGATGCACGCGGATTTTGGCTTACCCATCTAGGGGTAAAGTTGGCCCGGCTGGGGGTAAAACTTGGCGGTGAACACTTACTTTGTGACTTTCCCGCTGAGTTTGCATTTCGACGGCGATCGCCTCAAATTCGACTTCCATGCAGCCGTAGGGAATCTCTAACTCGATACTTGCTCGGACGTTTCCTAGCCCGTTAGGTTTAAATTCGGTAATCCAGCGCGGCCCGTCGAGAATCAGGTAGGTTTGTCGATCGTACACCCAAACTTTCACATAAATCCGGGGCATTAATTCCGGCAGTTGCACTTGCACTTTTACAGCCTGGCCCGCGATGATTTCGGCGCGCGGCAATTCCAAAATTGGCATCGGTACTAACTCGTCTTCTGGCAAAACGTAGGGAGTCGGGGGAGTGTCTTCTGCGGCGACAGTTGTGGTTTTTTGACCAACTTGTTTCGGTTGCGGGGGTTCGTCAAAAACCACAAATTCTCTGGCTTCCGGGCTAGTGGATTTGGGGTCGGAATTTGTTTCCGTGGTTTCGGGTTGCTGTTGGGTTGGGCTGCTTTCTTCCACAACGGCAATTTCGTCGCTGCTATTTGCGGCGGCTGTTGGAGTTGGGGACAGGGTGGTTGCTTTGAGCCAGTCGGGGGATTCGTCGTTGCTGGCTAAGGAACTCAGTCGCGACCAAAATCGACTTTCGACGTTTAAGGTTTGAAATGCCTGTTTTGTGGGTGCTGGCTGGGTTTCGGGGGCGGTTGTTTCTAGTTCTGGGCTGTTTTCGGGTTTTTGGTCGATCGCTCCGATTTCCGCTGTTTTAGGGGAAGTTGGGATGTCTGAGGGTTTGGTTTGTGGGTCGATCGACTCTGCGGCAGTTTGAGGCGAATTGGAGATTTCCGACAGCAATTGCGATCGGCTGCTGTCGGGCAGTTTGTTGCCGAATGCGGGCAGTTCTAAGCCACCTGCACTTGGGGTGTGACGCGAAGCCAGTAGAGGGGGTAGCGCTTCCTTGCTTGGGGGTTCGGCGGGGGAGGGAGGGTCTAAGGATTTTTCTACTAGCTTGAGGAAGGATATATTTTTGGCGCTTCCAGACGGTTTTGAGGCTGTTGGGGAGGGTTCAGCTTGATGCTTTTCTTCGATGAAATTGTCTTTAATTTCCTGTAGAAGGTGCTCTAAACGGGCTGTAATTGTGAATAGTTTGGTGGCTAGGGTGACGCCGCCGCTGCTGAGAATTGCTTCTCCTAAAATGAGGCGGCTTTTGCACTCGGTTGGGATGTAGGTGACGCAGGCAAAGATGCAGGGGGGAACTTGTTCTGGCATCGGCTGCTGGATTTCTGCGAGAATTTTTGAGGTTTGGGGGTCGCGCAGGTAAATTTGCAGTTGTGCTGAACCGATGAGTTGTTTGAGTTCTATCGCTTCGGATTCGGGGATGATAGTTGCTGTTTTTCTGCTTTGTTGGGGGGGTTGGGGAATGTCGATTTTGCCGGAAATGATTAAGGGGCGACCGAGTTGGGTGACGAAGGTTTCTTGATCGAGGACGAGTTCGAGTTTGACGCCCGGTTTGGGTTCGGGGGTTTGGGGAATTGGGAATTGGTAGATTTTGGTCTGCGGCGGTGCCTCAGCGGCTGCTGGGATTTGGGTTGGTGCGGGGCGATCAACCGGTGCTGCAATTTGTGGGGCTGCGCGATCGACCGGTGCTGCAATTTGTGGGGCTGCGGGGGAAGTTGCGGGTTCGGTTTGGTCGATCGGCGGTAAGGGTTCGGAGGTTTCTGATTCTGCGGGCAATACTTCCAACTGAACGCCGTACTGCCAAGGTTTTAGCGGTGTTGATTGGGGATCTGGCAAGCAGGAGAGTTCCCACAGTCCGGGTTTGAGCCTGGTGTAGGGAATGATCACGACTAATCCTTCGGGGTTGGTGCGGGCCGATCGGCTTTGGACTTTCCGCTGCGCCCCTTCGTCGAAGGAAGTATGGGTAACACGAATTTCGATGTCGGTGTTGGGGTGCTGAATGCGAGCAACAACACGGTATTTACCTTCTAGAATTTCCACGTCGGAGGTTTCTAGGGGCAACCAGGCGCGATCGCCTTCTTTCTGTAGCAAAAATTCTAATTTTTTCATCTTTCTTTCCCCTTGAAGGCTCCCGCTTGATTCGTCACAGGTTGGTGGTGGTTTGTTGAGCGACAGCTACAGATATAAATTACTTATGTTTTATAGCCTATCACCACTGTCGGTCAAGAGGCCCACTTACCAAGGACTGCCGATTATGCTGAAAGCTGCCCAATAATACGGATGGGATAAATCTTTGCTGTCGAGTTTGGGGATGGACGGGGGCAAGGGAATGTCGCCTCGGGCACTTCGCAGTTGACCGTCTTGGATCGTCACCTTGCCTTTGATCGCGGCAATTTGTGCTTGCCTGAGAGCTTCAGCTTTAATGATGGGAGGGTCGTTTGGCCTGCGGATTTTTAACTGCTGGTAAAACTCTGTCATCAGGGCGAGAGTCCCCGCATCGCTGACGTACCACAGGCTGGCGAGGGCTGATTTTGCTCCTGATTGCAGTGCTAATCCGGCAAATCCGAGTTCTGCTTCTTTGTCTCCCAAGGCGGTTCTACAGGCGCTTAATACTAACAGTTCGAGGGGCGGATTGTTCCATTTTAAATCTCTCATTTGATCGAGACCTAATTGGGTGTCCCAAAATTGAATGTAGGAGTTATTTGGGGTTCCGGGGCGGAATTCGGCGTGGGTGGCAAGGTGGATGATTCCGTATTTTTGTTGCAGTCGCTGGGATTGCAAGTTTACTATGGTGAAATCTTCGTTGAGAAAGGATTGACCGGGCCACTGTCGGGCGATCGCGCTCAATTCTAATGGCACTGCTGGCAGCGGTTCTTTGTTCGCCGTTTCTGCGAAATCTGATGCTCCCATTGCTAGGACTTGCACGTTTCTGAGGTCGGTGTAATTGCTGTCTGTGAGTTTGAATGCGGGGATGCGGGTGAGGCTGTATTTTTGGATCAGAAATTGCTTTCCGTCGTGCATTGCTGCTAGGGGTACGGTTCGCAAACCTGCGCCGACGCAGAACAGCAAGGTTTCAATTTTTGCTGTTTGCAAATCTGTTTCTAGGGGTGCAACTATCCATTTGTATAGTTGTTGCGCTGGTTCTAGATAGGTGGTGGTGTTGAGTTTTACGGGGTTGGTGATTTCGCTGCCTAATTCTTGGACTACTGACAGGAGTTTCTCTTGTTTGGCTGACGGGACGCTGCGGAGAATGGGCGGCCGATCGGGCAATATTAAGATTAATTCTAGTTGGTCGGTGCGCGGGATAGCGTAAATTAAAGCTGGTTTTTTCTTTGTTTGAACTGCTAGGCGGGAGAGAGTTTTTGATATTGCTTCGGCGGTTTTCGCACGGGTTTCAAAGTCTTGTTCAAAGTATGTTTGATAGTCTTCTTCCCAGCTTTCTTCGATTCTGGTTACGGCTTCGGTGAGGTTTCCCCGATCGAGCAAATTTCTCATTTCTTGCCCGCCCGGCCCGCCCTGGTCTGTGTTTTGGGCAATTGTAGCGAGGTTTGCGGTGCTCCAGCAGAAAAATATTGCTATCAAACAGTAAAAAATAGCGTTTTTAATTTTTTTCTGAGTCGTGTGTTTTTGGCGTTGCTGCTGGGATTGGTAGTGCATGATTTTGGGGCGGTTAATGGCGCCGTTGGCGGCAGCAGTTGGCAAAAGTTTGGATGTGGGTGGGAATTTTGACTGTGCTGGCGATCGCGGCACGATTCTAGCATTCAAGACCAACCCCAAATATCTACCCCAGGGTGTGGATACCAGCACCAACAAAGTCCCCACACCAAGAAATTCGCGATTCATGTAAAAGTTTGTAATTTATGCAGGGGTTTTGCATAAACAGGGCTTACGCAAAAACCGCGTTTCTTCACCTAAGTCCTGTTTTCTACATAGCAGCCAGGTACATTTAACTGAGATGTTGCACCATTCTCAATAATCCTTTTATGAACAGGCTTTCCGGCCTGTTCCACAAAAAATTCATCTTTTGTGGAACGGGCATCTTGCCCGTTCTTAAGAATGGTGAAAGATGTGAGTTTAACCGGCATTACCTATACGGGCGTATTTGATTTTTTGCGACACATCCCATTTCTCAGTTTTAATATGGTTTTGTGTTGGTATTAAGCGAGGAATACCCTGCATAGATCGCCGATATATTGAGTTACCTCAGTAGATATATTCTCTGTATTTACTGATTTTAAAATAGTTAAGTTTTTTCGCCCCAAATTACTTAAAGCTCCACTGGTTAATTGTTTTGCCTCGGATATCTGCCAGGTTATTTCGTACACTTCGCCGAGACTGCCTTTTGCCTAAGATTTTGCCTGAAAATCTCCTAGTTTTTTAACATCATTGGCGGCGGTTGCCAAGAGTTGAGCAACATAAATAAAAACACTTAATTATTGAGAGGATTTTACGCTATGCGGTCGATCGCTTTTTCCTTCTTTGTTCTTGCTTTTCTCCTAGATAACTAAAGCCGGCTTCCTTCCACGATACATTGTGTGCGATCGAACTTGGCACGGTGCGTTAGCGAAGCCCTCGAAGAGGATCGCGATCCGATCGGGGGATGCGTCTTAGTATTTCTTCACATATCCTGCTTTGAGTCTATGATATATGCCTTATGGCGTCCTTGTGTTTAAAGCCCGTTATCGCGTACCGCTGATGAGTCAATTAACCAATCCACCACAATCCCAACCAATTTCTCGAAGAACCGCCCTCAAATTCCTCGGAGTCGGTGCCGCCGGCGGGCTGCTGGGCTACTCTCGATTTTCCAAGCCAGAGCCCACCATTTTTGTGCAAGATTCTCTTGACTTGCCGCGAATGCTGAATAACCGCAAAACCGTTGCAGTTGTCGGGGGCGGCTTAGCCGGGCTCGCCTGTGCTTACGAACTCTCCCAGCGAGGTTTCGCCGTAACATTGCTCGACAAATCGCCCCAACTCGGTGGCAAAATTGCTAGTTGGCCGATACAAGTCGGGAACGAAACTTTTATGATGGAACACGGTTTCCACGGTTTTTTTCCGCAATACTACAACCTTAAAAGTGTGGTTGAAGAACTAGAAATTACTGATAACTTTGTATCTTTAGAATCCTACGCCGTTCTGTTTAGAGACGGCAAATACAAACCCGAAGTTTTCCGTCCCAACCATTCAGCTTTTCCCTGGAATATAGTTGATTTGGGGATATCTTCCCCAAATCGGCTCAAGTGGGGAATCAATCTGACAAAACCAGCTCACTGGCAAGTGTTTCGAGAAATCGGCGGTTTTCAAACGCAAAAAACTTTCGATCGCCTCGACAATATATCAGTTGCAGACTGGGTAAAAGGTGAATTTCCGCGCGGACTTTATGACTTGTATTTTCTGCCTTTTGCCAAATCCAGCCTCAACGCTCCCGACGAATTGAGCGCGGGAGAATTAATGCAATTTTTCCACTTTTATTTTTTCGGAAATCCAGAGGGTTTGGCCTTCAACGGCACGCGGCAAGATATGGGCACGAGTTTGGTGCAGCCGATTGCCAAAGCCATTGAAAGTAAAGGTGGCAAAGTATTAACAGATGTCGCAGTTAGTAACATACACTGGGAAAACGGTCAGATTGATTCTTTGACTTACCAGTCGGGAGGCGTGCAAAGTAAAGTTCCTTTTTGGGTGAAACGAAACACGCTATTAACTGACATCAACTTTACCGAATATTTCGGCGCTGGAGACAGCGTATTTGCCAGCGCACCCGGAGGAAAAGAAGCAATTTCTCTGAGCTGCACTCACCAAGGCTGCACAGTTCAGAAACAGAACGACGGTCAATTTCACTGTCCTTGTCACGGGGCAGTTTTTGATGCCGAAGGGCGAGTTGTGAGCGGGCCTGCTCAACGGGATTTGCCTCGATTTAAGGTAGTCGATAAAAAAGCAGATGAGGTACAGTTGGCCGCCGCCGCGAACAAGTCGCAGCCGCAGAATTTGGGAGAAACATTGAATGCTGATTACTATGTTTTTGCGGCAGATGTTCCGGGGATGCAGCATTTGTTTAGTTTAGCCAGCGGTGAGGTAAATCCGCAGGTACACAGCCGGATTGAGAGCTTGAAAATAGCCGATCCGTTTGCGGTTGGGCGTTTTTGGTTCGATCGCGAATTTCCCTGGGAACACAGCAATTTCAGTTCGCTTTCCGGGTACAAACTGACTGACAGCATCACGCTTTACCACAAAATTCAGGATCAGTTCATCGAGTGGAATCAAAAAACTGGTGGTAGTGTTGTGGAACTGCACGCTTATTGTTACAAGGAGAAGGAATTTCCGAATCAGGAAGTTTTGCTGGCGACTTTTGAGCAAGAATTGTACGAAATTGTGCCGGAATTAAAAGAGGCAAATATGCTGCACCGGGAATTGGTAAATCAAAAGAATTTCTCTGGATATCCGCCCGGTAGTTATGCCGAAAGACCGGAGACTTGCTGCGCTGTACCCAATCTTTTGTTTGCGGGAGATTGGGTAAAAATGCCGTTTCCTTGCGGTTTAATGGAAAGGGCAGTGAGCAGCGGTTTGTTGGCCGCTAATGCTATTTTATATCAGGAGGGTTTGCAGAGGCGATCGCTCTTGACGGTAAATCCCGAAGGCGTATTAAAAATCTAAGGTTTGCAGCGGGGCGGGTTTTATAAATCGTCAATTATCGGCTGCTATTCTCGGTGAAACCAGCCCCCAGCCATACCATTTTAGATTTTAGGATCGTGAATTAAATAATTTGCATAAGCCTGTGGGATGGGCCAGAAAGCCCGTCCCTTATAGACGGGCTTTCTGGCCCATCCCACAAGAAAATCACGCATAGCAGGTTATTTAATTCTGATTCCTTAGATTTTAGATTTTAGATGTGAAGAAATGGGAATGACTGATTCAAGTAGGGTTTGGAGCTTTCCTGCAGTTGCATTCTTTTTTTAAGATGAGTTACAGTTTGTGGGTGTGGTTTCCATGAGGGGAAAAGGCAGAGCTTGGAAACAAAAAAAATATCTGCGTTGAGCTGGGTGCATCTGCGGTTAAAATATTATTTAATCAGTATAAAGCAATAATAGATGCTGAAGAGTAACTGCAAAATTCGCAATAAATCTGTAATGTTTGATGCTTTTGCAACAGAATACGATTTCGCCGCCACCTTGCAAAGCCAGAAGGATTTCTTTATTAAAAACCTATCGGCTAGCAAAGGTGCAGCATTAGATATTGGCTGCGGTTCGGGAATTCTTGCTTTTGAATTAGCCCAGTATTACGATCATGTAGTCGCCGTGGATTTCTCTGCAAAAATGCTGGCAATCGCCCGTCAAAAACGGTCAGCACCCAATATCGAATACATCCAAATGGATGCCAGTCAATTAGCCCTCGATCGCCAATTTGATTTAATAGTTAGTGCTGCCACTTTCCACCACCTGCCCAACCTCCCCGCCGCCCTAGATGCAATTAAAAAATTGTTAAATCCCCAGGGAAAAATCGTCTTTTTAGATAATATTTCGGAAGTCGAAACACCTGCTACAATAAGCTACATATTAGGTGCAGCAAGAGATTTTATTCCCGACTGTTCCACCTACGGATTTCGCAATGCTTCAAGATTATTAAAATTTCGATTGTCGCCTGGGTGGTTGAAGCATTTAGCTAGCGATAGGTATTTGTCAGAACGGAGATTTAGAAAAATTTACGGTCATTGCTTTCCGGGCTGTTATTTTGTAAAATTGGGTTGTTTTATGGGCGTAATCTGGGAACATTTGTAATGCAAAACAACGCGATAAAATTGGTATCTGGAAGAGAACAAAAAACTCACATCCGCGAGTTGGGCATTAATCTCGATCGGTGGTATGCGATCGCCCGCAGTACAGAGGTGCAAACTCAGCCACTACCTGTGATATTGTGGCATCGGGCGATCGTGCTTTTCCGCGACAGTGCAGGAAAAATCAACGCTTTAGAAGACAGGTGCCCGCACCGACAAGTCAAACTCAGCCACGGCAAAATTAAAGGCGATTTAATCGAATGCGCTTACCACGGATGGCGGTTAAATGCAAGGGGAGAATGCGCCGAAGTCGATTATTTAGCAGAAAATCAAAAGCTACCTAACTGCAAAATTCGCTCCTATCCAGTCAAGGAACAAAACGGTTTTATCTGGCTGTTTCCCGGCGACGCAACCCAAGCCACAAAAATAGATTTATTAGACTTACCAGAGTGGGAACATCTCAATTATATTGCCACAGTTTCAGTCATCGACTGTCAGGCACACTATTCATTTTTAATTGAAAACTTGATGGATATGTACCACGGACACTTGCACGATGATTGGCAAGCTTGGGCAAATCCAGTATTAGATACTTTAACAGAAGACGAGCATCAAGTAACAGCTTGCTATCAGGCACAAAGTTATTACAAAATAGATAAAATATGGTCAATTTCCCAGTTGTTTTTTAAATCTCTGCGGAAGCTGCACCCGGAACCGCTAGAGGTGAGTTACGTTTACCCGCACTGGGTTTCAAGTTTGGGAAGCGATTTTAAGATTTACTGCTTAGTTTGTCCGGTAAGCGAGACAGCAACTCGCGCTTATTTAATTCATTTTACCTCATTAAATGCGTTTTGGCGGCTGCACAAATTGCCTGTTTGGTTTCGCAGGTTTATTAAAGATAGTTTGTTCGGTGCCGCTCAAAAGTTATTAGATGGTTTGGTGCGGCAGGATGTGTTAATGATTGAAGAAGAACAGCAGGCTTTTTTGCATAATTCGGAAAGAAAGAGTTATGAATTAAATCGGGCGTTGGGGAGTGTGCAAAAGTTGATGAGAAACCAGGCGGAAAATGGGTAATTCAGTCGCAGATTGAAACCTACGGCGGGACGAATGAAACCCGTCTGCACAGGCTAAGTTGAGAGTTAGCTCTTCCAAGCTTGAGCATGGTATTCTTGTAACAGAGAAAATTGACTTTCGAGAAGCAATTACCAACCACACCTAACACAGGACTCCAGCATGAACCGTGTCAGCATCAAGGGTGAGGAACACCCCATTAGAAAAATCTTTAGCGATGACTTTATGTTCACCATTCCCCTCTACCAGCGTCCCTATGCTTGGACAAAGGAGGAAGCTGGGGAACTGCTGGAAGACCTGCTAGCATTCTTGGGAGATGGTAACGAGACGATTGATGAACTCAACCCGTACTTTCTCGGCAGCATTGTTTTGATTAAATCGGAGCAGCCAGCCGCTGAAATTGTAGATGGTCAGCAACGTCTAACGACTCTCACCATACTACTAGCTGCTCTCAGGGCATCATTGCCAACAGAACACGCCAATGACTTGACCACTTATCTATACCAAAAAGGCAGCTTAATCGCGAATATCTCTAATCGTTACCGTCTGACTTTGCGCGAGCGAGACGCAGAATTTTTTAAGGAATATATTCAAAATGAAGGTGGTATTTACAAGCTCAAAGAATTCAACAGTGCTGAGCTGATGGATAGTCAGAAGCTTATTAAAGAAAATGCACATTTATTCTTGCAACGTTTGCAGACTATCGCGGAATCCCACCGTATACGTCTTGCCCAGTTCATCATTACCCAGTGCTTCTTGGTAGTGGTTTCTACGCCTGACTTTGACTCTGCATATCGGATATTTTCTGTGTTGAACAACAGGGGATTGGATCTCTCCATAACTGATATCTTGAAAGCGGACATTATCGGAAAAATACCCGAAAGCCAACAAGAAAAATATACTAAAAAGTGGGAAGATACCGAGGAGAATCTGGGACGCGAGTTATTCAAAGATTTGTTTTCTCATATTCGCATGATTAAGGAAAAGAAAAAACTTAGCAAGAGTATCCTTAAAGAGTTTCAAGAAAACATCAATCCTGCGGCTGGGCCTCAGCAATTCATTGATGAAATTTTAGCTCCTTATGCTAAGGCTTTTTCGGAAATTCAAAACTTAACCTATGAAAGCGAGCGGCGTGCAGAGGAAATTAATCAATTATTTAAATGGTTAAACAAAATTGATAATTTTGACTGGCTACCACCTGCTATTCTCTACCTATCTCGCAACCGTAATAACCCCGATAATTTGGTGCGTTTCTTTATAGATTTAGACCGCCTAGCCGCAGGTTTAATGATTGTCCGCGCCAATATCAATGAGCGCATTGAACGTTACAGCAAATTGCTTACTGCTATTGAGCAAGAGGAAGATTTATTCAATTCCAATTCACCGCTCCAGTTTACTCCTGAAGAGTCAAACAATATCCTTAGAGTCCTCGATAGTGACCTTTACCTAATTCAAAAAATTCGTCGTTATGTTTTGCTGCGCTTAGATGCTGCTCTGTCAGAAGGTGAAGCATCTTACAACTTCTCCAACATTACTGTCGAGCACGTACTTCCCCAAAATCCAGGGCCTAATAGTGAGTGGATGAAGTCGTTTCCTAGTCAGCAAGAGCGCGATCAATATGTGCATCGTCTTGGCAACTTAGTTTTGCTATCTTGTGCGAAAAACAGTCTGGCCCAAAATTATGATTTTGAGGTAAAAAAGCAGAAGTATTTCACTACTAAAACGGGCGTTTCACCCTTTGTGCTTACTACCCAAGTGCTGCGGGAACAGGAATGGACGCCAGAAGTAATCGCTCGACGACAGAAAGAGCTGATTAATGTTCTCAAGAATCTTTGGCGCTTATAGGATAATTGAATTTGATATCCAATTCCTATTATCTGTCCATCAGCACAAAACCATCTGCGTCCATCTGCGGTCAAAAACATCTAAATTCCGCCAGCACAAACTTTACTTTTTAGGCCGCTGCTGCTGGTAAACTTTGACAACTTTCTCCGCAAAAGTAGCAGTTGCGCCACTTTTGCAAGCTGCGGATTCCCCAGTCATCCACCAGCAAGCGGCACGGCGTATGGCGGTTAATTCATTGTTGCTGCTAGCTTTGTATTCGTCGCGTAGCAAATCGCCTACGATACAGGTAACAATTGATTTGGCTTTTGTCGCGTCGGCCTCAAATTGTTGCGGTGTTAAATCTTGTTTGGTACAAAATTTGGCCCAGCGGGAAATATTGTTGGGTAAAACTTGCCACTGACTGTACATTCCGTCATTTGCGGTTTGTGGCGGGGCGGCTTGTCGCAGCGCTTCTACAAGGGCGGAAACTTGCGCGTCGGTGACTGCTTGCGCTGCGGCTGGAAGTGCTTGCAGTCCGAGGCTAATTATCAGGCTGCCGAATAGTAGATTGGTTTTTGCGATCGATTTAAAGTTCATTCACAATCCCCTGTTTGATTTAAACTTTGTTTCCTCAAACAAGGTTTACTATTTTGTCGGTAGAATGCCTCTGTCTTAAGTATGATTTGCCCACTTAATGCACTGTCATCGCACTTACGATAGGAATTGTCAATCAATTACGATAAAATTATGGAGATACAACCCAGGGAAATTCGCAACTACCTGAGAGCAGATGGGACAAATCCTTTTGAAGATTGGTATAACTCGCTCCGGGATACCACAGGCAAAAATAGGATTCGGTTAAGGCTTAAGCGAGTCATGACTGGTAATCTAGGAGATTGTAAGTCCGTCGGAGAAGGAGTTTTTGAACTCAAAATTGACTTTGGCCCTGGATATCGCCTTTACTTTGGACAAGTCGGGCTAACAATTGTACTTCTGCTAATAGGTGGAGATAAGAGCACTCAAGAGCGAGATATTGGCAAAGCTATTCAATATTGGAGAGACTATGAAAGACGTGAAAGCACCAACGAGTAGGAGTTACCAAGAATTTCTGATCGAATCTCTGAGAAATGCCCAAGAAGCAGCAGGTTATATCGAGGTGACATTGACAGAAGCCAGCGATGAACCTAAATTGCTCCAAATGGTACTCAAAGACGTTGTAGATTCTCGGCTAAAGTTCAACAATTTATCAGAGTCAGCTCAACTTCAATGGGAAAAGCTTGACAAGATGTTGACCGAAAGTGCAGGTTCGGAAATCTATAGTTTGGTAGCACTGCTCGAAGCGTTAGGATTTAAACTAGAAATTAATATGGCTGATATTGAGTTGTCTGCTGAATGTACTACGGATCGCCCTACGATAGAAATTGCCGAGCAAGTGCGATAAAATTATGGAAGTACAACCCAGGGAAATTCGACGTTACATCCGACCCGATGGCAGGATTCCTTTCTTAGAGTGGTACTATTCCCTACGAGATGGCAAAGCCCAAGTTAAGATTGATGCAAGGCTTGAGCGAGTTATCCTCGGCAATTTTGGGGATTATAAGTTAGTAGGACAAGGAGTTTTTGAACTCAGGATCAACTACGGCCCGGGCTACCGGATTTATTTTAGACAAGTAGGAGAGACAATTGTACTTCTCCTCTGTAGTGGGGATAAAAGTACCCAAGAACAAGATATTCTCAAAGCGAAGGAGTATTCAGCCGACTATGAAAGAAATGAAAATGCCTACCAGCGATAGCTATTATGAGTCCCTAATTGAATCTCTCAAAGATGCCGAACACGCTGGTGATTTTATCGGGGCTATTTTAGAAGAAAAAGACCCAGAACCAGCACTCCTGAGAAATGCCATCAGAAAGGTGATTGAGGCCCGCGTCAGGATGAATGTTCTTTCGGAGTCAGCAAAAGAGCATCATGAAAAACTTGATCAGATGCTGACTGAAAGTGGAGGTTCGGAAATTTACACTTTGGTAGAATTGCTCGAAGCGTTAGGATTTAAACTAGAAATTACTGTCGCAGATATTGAGTTGTCGGCTGAGTCGGAATCAACGGAAATTGGGGAATTAGAGTTATCCCCAGAACCTGCTAATTTATAAGAAGTTGCAGGTCGATCGCATTCTGTGCATCGGTAGTAGGGGCGGGTTTATAGATATTCTGAATGTGAATCAAAGATTTTTGGTTAACCCGCCCCTACAAATATTGTCGTTAATTCACCGCACCGATCGCATTCTGTGCATCAGTCAGGGCGGGTTTATAGATATTTTGAATGTGAATCAAAGATTTTTGGTTAACCCGCCCCTACAAATATTGTCGTTAATTCACCGAGCATCATATCACCCCTCCATCACAAAATCTAACAATCGGTGAGCCATTTCTAGCTTGCTGCAAGGTGCTATTTCTACTTGCTTTCCGGCGGCATTAATTAATATTGCTTGATTGGTATTGCTGCCGAAACCTGCACCTATTTGATCGATCGGGTTTGCGGCAATTACATCCAGCTTCTTCGCCCGCAATTTCTCCAGTGCAGGCTTGACAATATCCCCAGTTTGTGCAGCAAACCCAATGAGTTTTTGGTGCGGCTGTTTTAGGTTCCCCAACTCTGCCACAATATCCGCTACTGGTGCTAACGGTAAAGCATTCGGGAGCGATCGCTTCGGCAATTTCTCACTACTATAATCAGCCGGTTTCACATCCGCCACCGCAGCCGCCATCACCGTCAAATCCGCATCGTGAAAGCATTCCAGCATCGCCTGCCGCATTTCTTGGGCACTCGTAACGGCGATCGCCCGCACGCCTGACAGAGGTAATTCGCCAGTGATACTATGTACCAGCGTCACAGTCGCCCCTCGATGCTGTGCAGCTTGCGCCAAAGCTACGCCCATTTTGCCCGTCGAAGGATTGCCGATAAACCTCACCGGATCTAAGTGTTCCCGCGTTCCTCCCGCGCTGATTAACACCCGTTTGGCCGCTAAATCTCGATCGCCCTTCGTATACAAAAGCGACTCAATATGAGGCAAAATCTCACCAGGTTCTGCCATCCGGCCAACACCCGCGCGATCGCACGCCAGCATTCCCGCCCCCGGATTCGCCGCGTGATAGCGCCGATAAGTCAACACTTCCCGCCAATTCCGCTGCACCGCAGGCTGTTCCCACATATCCGTATTCATCGCCGGTGCCAGCAAAATAGGGCAAGTAGAAGCCAAAACAGTATTAGTCAGCAAATTATCAGCAAAACCCCCCGCCAACTTCGCCAAAGTATTAGCAGTCAAAGGAGCGATCGCAAAAACTTCCGCCCATTCTCCCAGTTGAATGTGCAGCGGGCGACCGTGATTTGCTTGCCAAAAATCTTTGTCCGTAAAAGCAGGATGGCGGGAAAGAGTAGCAAAAGTCAAAGGCGTTACAAACTCAAGGGCCGCATCAGTAACAATCACTTTAACATCAGCTCCAGCCTTCGCCAAAGTTGAAATTACTTCACAAACTTTATAAGCAGCAATCCCGCCACTAACACCGATTAAAATCCGCCTACCTTTCATGTCATTAGACCAATACAATTCAGTTAAGTCCGATCTCCCTGGCACACCCCTTAAGAAGGGGGGAACAAGAAGCTCTCAAAGTCCCCCTTCTTAAGGGGGATTTAGGGGGATCTCCGCGCAATAAACAGTGCTAACTAAACCGTATTGGTCATTAGACAAGATTGCACTCATTCGCTCTCAATTCTTGAAATTATCTGCGTTTATCTGTGTTTATCCGCCTTGCATCTGCGGTTTCCGTATCAATCAAATATTTATCCAAGAGGTGTATTTTATCATAAAAAAAAAATCAAGAAAGAAGTTGAGATTAAAACAGACAACAATCTATAATTCATCTGTTCAATCCGCAACAAAAAATGCTGCTAACTTCTTCCTCAATTCCGTCGAAATTTTTAAGCTAGATTTTCAAGCCTATGCTTCGTCGTAGGCTTCCATATCCAGAAGGTGGAGATAAGGTTCAACCATCTCCGGCCGCTGAAAGGCAAGCGATCGCAACAAATGCCAATCATTCAACCCCTCAAAAGGATCAGTATAATCGTCAACCTCCAAACGGACAGCCAATTCTGCCACGTCCTGAGAAGTAAGTACAGCAATATCGCGCGATGCTTTGGTTAAAGTTTTCATGTTTTTTACCCCTGCCCTAGACTTCCGCCATACTATATACTAAGCCTTTAATCACATTTCGACACAGTTTCTACAACAAAACTTCGCATTACATCTACAACTTCCGGCAGAATCTCGTGTCCCATGTTAAATTCTCGATACTGCACCTGAGATCCCCAAGCAGTCAAACTGTCGCGCGATCGCACCGCAGCACTAACGGGAACAATGGTATCTTGAGTACCGTGCACGATTAAAACAGGCGGCAAAGCACTCCCAGCAACCGGCGAAATCGACGAGTGCAAATAACCGCTCAGACAAATTAAACCCGCTACGGGCAAAGTCAAGCCCACATCCAGAGTCATCGCTCCGCCTTGAGAAAAGCCCCCTAAAATCGTCCGAGACAAAGGCACCCCCGTGCTGCTTTCCAAAGACAGCAACAATTCCTTCAGCAATTGCCTGCTTTCTATCAATCCCTGAGCATCTTTGTTGGCCAGGTCATACCACGCTTTGCCGCCCATTACCTGCGGATGGGGAAACGGAGCATCGGGAAACACAAACTGATAATCCGGCAAATTGAAAGCCGGTGCTAAAGAAGTCAAATCCCGAGCATTAGCACCCCATCCGTGCAAAGCGACAATTAAAGCGACAGGTTTGCGATCGGTTGTGGGCGGAATGCTAATAGATTGTAAAGACATCGTAGTTAATAATTGGTAATCTGGCCTTGCTACAATTATAAATTGTCACGGCGAGTAAAACCCAACTGTTAACCGAAGCACAGGGGATTTAAGCCCCCACCTTTAGGTGGATTGTTTTTAGGCAGGGGCTTAAATCCCCTGCCTAAAAAAATCGCACTCCGAAGTCAACTGTCAACTGTCAACTGTTAAGCTCCGGGTGCGCCACAGCCCACCTTACCTAAGTCAATCCGCACCTGACTAACTGTTAAATTTAGGGTGCGCTGCGACCTTACCCAAGTAGCAATCCGCCGCTTACAAAACAGTCCCTATTTCCTTCAAATAAACCCGTGTAAACGGTTCCTCATCTCCCAGAGTATACTGTTCGATCAACCCCTGGCGACGAATAGAAACACTACTTCCTTCCCTCAGCACAACAGTATCCTGATCGGTGCTTTCTCTGACCAACATCATCTCAGTTTCTCCCGGATTGTCCAGCACCACCATATTGCTGCCCCGATAAAACATTCCCTCAGCTTCCAAAATATCTTCGGGATATTCAGCAATTAACAAATCGAGCTTGGGATTCCGCAGCAAACTTTGCAAGTTCAGATGGTAATTCTTATTCAAAACTTTTTCAGAACGGTTAACAAAAAGTCCACCGCGACAAACAGCACCGATTGTCCAATCGGGATGCTGCAACAGAATGTGGTCGATTGTTTCTTGCAGTTCGTGCACCGAAATTCGGTTGAAAGTAATAATCGGAATTCTGGCGGATTTTCCAGAGTCAAAGAAAGTTTCGATAATATGCGAAGGCACATCAACACCTTCTCCGACAGCGGGGTTGAGGTGCATAAAAATTCCCGGCGCGGCATTGATCTCGATAATCCCAAAATTGCCGGTTTTCCAAGATTTGGCGAGAGTTTCTGTTACCACATCAACCCCCAAACAAGTTAATCGAAAATGTAGGGCGATATCTTGAGCCAAAACAATGTTATCTGGGTGAATATTGCGGGTAGCGTCGATGCTGACGCCGCCTGCGGAAAGATTAGCGACTTTGCGTAGAGACACAGTGCGATCGCGCTCTAGGACACTATCCAATGACAGCCCTTGTTCTTCCAGATACATTTCCATCGCTTCGTCGGACTGAATTTTGCTCATCGCCGAAGTTGGCGTATCCAAACGTTCTGGTTTGCGGTTTTCACGGCGGATCAATTCGCGAATTGTTGAGTCGCCATCACCTGCTACCGACGCGGGCCGGCGTTCAGTTGCAGAAACAAATTTGCCGTCAACGCATAGCAGCCTAAAATCCGATCCTTTGATGCTGTTTTCCACAATTACTCGCACCGGGTCTGTTTCGGGAATAGCCTTAACTGCTCTTTTAAAAGCTGCCTGCAATTCCTCACCATCTCGGACATCTGCTGTTACGCCAATTCCTTTATGACCGACTACTGGTTTGATAGCAACTGGGTAGCCAATTTCTCTAGCAACTGCCAGAGTTCCGTTTTCTGTAGAGACGATATCGCCTTTGGGAACAGGAAATCCTAATGTAGCGAGAAAAGCTTTACAATCGTCTTTGCGCGTGGTAAAATCTGAGTCTAAGTGGCTGTCAGAATCAAAGGTAGTTGCAGAGCCGCGAACGAGTTTTTTGCCGTACCCATATTGCATTAGTCCTTCATCCCACAAATAAAATGCGGGAATGCCTTTTTGGGATGCCGATCGCATTAACGAATAAACTGTCGGGCCTCCGTAAACTGACTGCCGGAACATATTTTGCAGCGCGCCCATTTGTGCTTCCAAGGGAAAGTCTTGATTTTGATTGATGGCTTCAAACCAATCCCAAACTGCGTAAACTACGGCTCTGGCGCTGCGGGCGTGAAGTGCTTCTATGCTAATTCTGTGAAACTGAGAAAATGGCTTGATGTTCCAGTGTTGGAAGTGTAAGCCCATGTCGAGTTTTGCTACTTCTGAGGCGGTACGACCGAACAGTTGAGCGTGGTTCGAGAAAGTTTCGTGCAGCAGTTGCGGGTAGCGATCGCCAATAATTTTATGGTAATGTGCGATCGGCAAAGGTTCGCTCGCGTCCGTTACCGCTAAATCAAAAACTAAAGCCGCGGTGTCTAAATAAGGGTTGGGCCCGATATAGTGTTTGAAGTTGAAAACATCAAAAACATCGGTTTTTCTAGCATTGACCCGGGCTGTTTCGGTGCTTTTTTCTTGCAGCATTTTCTAACCTCCTTTTCGTTAATTTTTCACGTTAACTCTCTTGCCGGTGCATTAGATACTACCCGCAGGCATAGATATGGCAGCAGTTGATACAAACACTCTGACCAATTCTGCCTTCAGCATCGCGGCAGACGGGGAGTGGGATAGTAGGGGAGATGGGGAGAGGGGGAGAGGGTGAGAGTGGGAAAATATTCCTTCTTCCTTAAAGATCCGACTAAGCATTCATGACTAAGCATTCATGACTAAGCATTCATAACTAAGCACTTATGACTAATGACTACTTCTTTCCCCCTCCCCAAAAAAAACTATAACTTTGGAGAGGTACACTGTGTACTTATAATTGTTTATGACAGTGAAAGAAAATTTAAGAGGCAGCAAATTATGAAGATCGCACAAACTGCTCTCAGGGACAAAGTTCACCACTTAGCTGAGGAAGCATTTCACCGGAAACTAATTTCTGGCTACGGCGATGGTCAAAACAGCAACGAATATCAGATTGTCTGGAACGGCAAACCCAGACACCTACCTTTAGAACGGGCTAGTACCATATTGAGCAATTTGATCGAGCGATCGCACTAACGGGCGATCGGACTAATTAAGGACTGACGCTCATCAATCTGATTTCTACGAGCAATTAGAGGAGGATTAGCAAAGAATCGGATCAGAAACCGGATTGATCACCGCGCGCGCGTCAGCCCTGTAATTTAAGCTCATTTCTTGACCCCTCCTATCTCCTGTTAGGGGGGGTAAGTTTTTTTGGTCGATCATCGAGGATGATTCAGTTGACAGTTGACAGTTGACAGTTGACAGTTGACAGTTGACAGATGAGTGCGACCTCTACCTGGAAGTCCGAGGATTGGAGTAATGAATAGTCTTCTTTTAATTTCTCCCTACAAGGGTTGGGGCTTTAAACCAATTCTTTCTGGTAAATACCCACATCACCCTTGCTGTGTGCGTGCTGGAGGGGTAGAAGTCTGAGATTTTTTTGTATCTATATATACCTTTTGGCAGTTTTCGGAAAAAGGAATTTTATGTTTTATTGAAATTTAATAAATTAAAAGTGGAGATAATATGGCGAGCAACGAAAGTCAGGGGAAGTTGCTAATTATTGGTGGGGCGGAAGACAAAGACGGGGACTGCAAAATTCTGCGGGAATTCTTGCGGTGCGCCGGAGGCACTAAAGCCCGCATTGTTGTCATGACTGCTGCGACAAGCCTGCCGGGAGAAGTAGGAGATAATTACATCCGAGTGTTTGAGCGACTCGGCGCTGAAGATGTGCGAGTTGTTGACACCCAGAGACCAGAAGATGCCAACAATCCAGATTATTTAGAAGCGATCGAACAAGCCACTGGCATATTCTTTACCGGCGGAGAGCAAGCGCGGATTATTAACTGCTTGAAAGACACCAAACTCGACGCAGCTATGCACAAACGCTACTCTGAAGGGATTATCATTAGTGGCACCAGTGCCGGCGCGGCGATGATGCCAGACATGATGATTATTGAAGGAGACTCCGAGACAAATCCCCGCGTTGAGGTGGTAGCAATGGGCCCGGGAATGGGTTTCCTTCCCGGTGTGGTCATCGACCAGCATTTCGCCCAGCGAGGTCGTCTGGGACGTTTAGTTTCCGCACTCTTGCTGCAACCTGCCGTGTTGGGATTTGGTATTGACGAAAATACAGCTATTTTAGTCAGCGGTGACGAGTTTGAAGTCATTGGCGAAAACGCTGTAACTGTCATCGACGAGTCGGAAAAACTCCACGACAATTTAGATGGACTTTTGAAGGATGAGGCTTTGGCGATTTGCGGTGCCAAGCTGCACATCCTCCCCCACGGATACCGGTTTAACTTAAAAACTCGCCAGCCGGTGCTCCATAACGTAGCAACTACAGCAGAGAAAGAAAGGGCGATCGCCTAATTTACTTGCAACTGGCAAACATCTTAAAATTATGTAAGGTGAGCACTGCACACCTTACCCCTTCTACCAAGTAGGATGGTTAAAAGCCCAGTTTCTGTCTCCAAAACTAATAAAAAGAAGAGGATTTTACCTCTTCTTTTATTGCTGTGGTTTCAGATTTTTTAAGCACTTTTCTGTTCGCCAAAACTCGACTGCTGCCCTTCTTCAGTCGATATTAAATTCCACCCTTGAACTCTCAGCTTCTGAAAGGTTGCCCATCCGTTAGAACCGCCCGGTTCCCGGTAGTCGGGTGCAGCGTATTGCGGAAAAGCTGTATAAGGCCGCCACGCCTGACGGGCATCGGTACGCAAGTGCAATATCTTTTCTCCATTGCCTCCGAGTCTGGGCAACCAACACATTTGTTTTAGCATTTTTAACACTCCAGAGTTTTACAGTAACGGTAATTCGCCAACATCCCACATTAAACTTTTAGAGCCTTAGAGCCACTGCTCGGAATATCTAACGGGTAACAGGGACGAATGAGATTTTCACCAATTACCAATTACTGAGGTAGCAGCAGTCGTTAAAGCTGATTTTGGTTCTACAAAGTTTGCCGATCAAAAACTATAAAACAAGTGCTGCCAAGACATAAGCAAAAATAATAATTGCTATTCTCGGCTCAAACTTGGCTTAAAGTCCCAGGAAAACCCAGTTGAATAAAGGATTCATGTTTCTGGTTTCCCTTGCCTTATAATTACAAGCTGATCGTCGCTGTTTCCGCATAAAATGACATCTTTCTACGGTATTATTCCTGGAGTGTAAAAAATGTTTCTTTAGTTACAAATTTTAAATATTCACCACGATTTATCTAGTTATCAAAAGTTAAATTACTTTTCATAAACAGCCCTTAATATTTTTTAGTTACTTTAACTACATTTTTGATTGATTTAAATCTGGCCTCCGGGTGCTTAGCGGCGCACCTTACTCAATCGCTAGGGTGTCTACTACTAAATCCTCCGGCTGCGCGCCCAAGTACCTGACAACATAAGAGTTACAGGTTTAACTCTTAAGAACGATGGCGACAGATTTGCAAAATGGTAAAAATCAATACTAATCACACTTATAAGTTCTGCAAACAAGGTATTAATAGCCGCTGGAATTGAATTCAAACTCTTCGCTTCCAACAACAAAGCAGCTAAACTGCTCGGCTCCTTTTCCAAATGGGCAGAAATTCCCTTAGAAAAAGATGACCAAGGTTATTTCCGGACTAACATTAAGTTAGAAAACGGTATTTATCATTACAAATTCCGAGTTCAGTCGCAAAGTCCCTGTTTTGAACCGGACGAATGGGTAGAAGTCAATGACCCCTAAGCGACTGAAATTAACCGCACTAAGCTGTCGCGCATTTAAATTGCTTATTCGAGGCGGGCGGGACACCCCACAAAACTTTGATTGTTTTTTGATATACAATTTAAATGCTGAATAGCTTACACTGGATAACTCGTGAAGCGAAAAAAACCGCCGATAATAAGCCATTTTACAACATAGCAGAACACATTCCTGAACTTTCCGAACTCGTCGCAGCAGACGGGCAGATGGACGGGTGCTGGCACGAAAGTTTTCGCATTTTTGCCATAGAAAATCTGGGGGTGAAGACTTTCGATATCGAAAAGCTTAAGCAAGTTTTGGATGCCAAACGACAAGGCTATCAAAACACAACTAATGTGCTCAATTATTTAGCCAGTCACAACCGTGATCACTTGCTGGCCGAAGCCAGATTTCGGGATATCGATCAATAAGCGGCTTTTAAACGCGCTAAATTAGGAGCAGTTTTGTTAGTGACAGCAGTAGGAATACCGATGCTGTGGATGAGCGAAGAGTTTGGACAATCCACTCGGAAAAGTTCAAACCAGCCGAATAAACTGCAATTGTCTTTGTTGAAAAATCAGCCAAATCATGAGTTGTTGGAATACTACACACACGTGATTCGGCTGCGGCAACATTTGCCGGCACTTTATACCGAAAATATTGAATTTATCCACGAAAATCCCGAAGCCAAAGTGCTGGCTTTCTACCGCTGGAGCGATGAGGGAACGCGAGCAGTAGTTGTCGCTAATTTTTCGGATACTTATCTATCTGGTAACTGCATTCCTAAGTTTCCGGCTGCGGGAACTTGGCACGAGTGGATGTACAACAAAATCGTAGAAGTTGGGGAAGAAGGGTTTAAGTTTGATTTGCCGGAATGGCCAGCGCAAGTATTTGTTTGAGAGCGGGAGAATTATGTCTCCAGGCAGATGAGCTGCGTAGTTGTACAACAGTAAATTGTATTTACGACGGGCGCACGAAAGTCAACAAACCGGGTTTTTATTAGGTGGATGGCTGTAACGATACTTTTTTGTAAAAAAACTCGGTTTCTGCATCCAAGAGTGCGATCGTAATTCCTGGTATTGAGAATAACAATTACAGGGCGACTTGCCAACCGTCAATTAACACGTCAATTAACACGTCAATTAACACAAACTTTGTCGGAGGACAAACTCTATGGGCTGGCTAAAAAGATTGTTTGGTTTAGAAAAACTTGAAAATCAAGAAACTGTTGACGCTCCTGCTTACCAAGCACCTGTAGCTCAATCTCAAGCTCAAGCTCAACCTGCTGCGAGCGCTCAGACAATCCCGCCGGAACGCATGGGCTTGAATGGAGAATACGATCAAAGCGGTTTAGCTAAACGGGTGGCTCAGGCTTTCGATGCAAATCCAGATGTTGCGGATATTGAGACTGTTTATGTGGCTCAACTTGGCACTACTGTGGTTCTCAAAGGTACAGCTCCCAGTCAGGAAATTGTCAACAAGTTGGTGACAATTGCTAAAGGTGTTAAGGGTGCAACTGGGGTGGAAACTAATGAAGTTACTGTCGGCTAACGCGACGGTTATTTCTAACAGTTAGTAGTGAGGAGTTAACCGTTAACTTAACTGCTAACTGTTAACTGCTAACAGTCTTTTTTATCTATCATGGTTTCAATAAAAAATATGACAGGGGAAACTTTAGAGCCTACTCGCGGGAAATTAGAACGGACTCTTTCCCAGGGAATTCAAGCTTTGTACCGCTCTCAACTCGGACACCCCACGAGTCAGGCGCTCTGCAATCTTTTGGATAACAAATTGATAATTGTTGTCGAAAATGGGCTTACTCAACCCGAAAAACTGCTGGCTCAGAACGGTCAGCAAGATTTGGCGTTGCAGGTGCGGACACAATTAGAATCAGTTCTGGAATTGCCACTGAAAGAATTAATCCAAAAGGTTTTGGGCGTGGGAGTCACTGATTTGCTCCGCGATGCGACCTTGGAGACTGGCCGCACTGGAACGATCGCAATTTTGGACTCTGCACCTCAAGTTCGTGATTCTAATTATAAATCTAAAACTCAACCAAAACCATTGGAGAGTTGAGGTGCTGGCGGACAACTCTTTCTAAATCTTTGATGTTAAAAGGTTTGGAAAGGTATTCCACGCAGCCTGCTTGGAGAATTCGAGCGCGGTCTTCTGGTTTTGCTAGTGCTGTGACAGCAACAATCGGAATATGTCTGATCTCGGGGTTTTGTAGGACGCGCTTTACTACTTCCATACCGTCTATATCCGGCAAGCAAATGTCGAGTACGATTAGGTCGGGATGTCGATCGACTGCTACTGAAAGAGCTGCGTACCCGTCCACTGCTCCCACGCACTCGCAGCCGAATAAATCGAGTATTTGTGTCAGCAGTTCTAAGTTGTCCTGATTGTCGTCTACAGCCAACACTAAAGGACGCTTGTCAACCGGCGGTTGACCGCTAATGAAAGACGAGGATTCCAATTTATTGTTCCAACGAGGGTAGTTCATAAATGCCGATCGAAACGATCTAAAAAGTTGTCCCCGAGGCATTCTTCAAGTGGCGCTGCGGCACTTGAAACAGATTGGCTCGTATTTGTAGCTCTCCGATGACCAGTTGTTGGTCTAACCCGATACAATATCGCTACAAGCTGCGGGCAAAACGACCGCAGTTGATTAACCCCATAGCATCTGCTTAATTCTACCTCTCCTAGCGCCAATTACCAACTGAGGGGCTCTTCGTGCGTCAGCCTTGGTAAAAATACGCAATAAATACGGAAAATATTACCAATAAAGCATCCTCGCTTAATAGCATTGAAGAGTGGCGACAGCTTTTTAGGATGTTAACTACATTAGACATCGGTTCCCATACAGGGATCTACCTAAAGGAAGATTCTAACCGATACTTACTTTTAATAACTTCCACCTGCTGAGAGATACTTGATTACTCTACTTTAGACTTCAATGTTTTTAAGTAGTAATCATCACAATTTAAGCCAGTAAAACAAATCTGTTTTTACATGAGCTTTACCGGATATTAACCTAGGAGGTTTTGATGACAATTCCAATCAGAGACGACCTGACTTACATTTTGCTCAAAAAGATTGGCAGCGGCAACGGCAGGGGAGAGTCGGAAATTAGGAACGCAGCCGAAGAATATGTCGGTCGAGAGGTGGCGGAAGCGGAATTGCTCGGTCATCTGGACTACCTAAACCAAAGGGAATTTATCAAAGCGGAGTTTAGTGGAGAACCTTACGGAGGAACTGAGTTATTGCCACCTTTAGTGGCATTTCAAGAAGCTGATTTAACAGAAAAAGGCCGCAAACTGTTACAGAAAATGGAGACGAATCCTCCGAAGTCGCTCCACCAGGAAGGATCGGCAGTTCCTATCGCTTCAAAGGATATGCCGTTTTTGGAAAAAGTGATGGTAAACGGTCACTTGGAGGATATTTTTGATGCCCGCGACATTACCGAATTGGTGTACCGGACAATGCGCGATTTGATGACAACAGAAGCAAGTGATCGCGTAAAAGCTGAACTGCACACAGAAGTTTTGCCGACGGACGACAAAACTTTGCAAAAAGAAATAGCAGACCTCTGGAAAGATACGAATCCGCTGGTGGGATTGCTGAGCCGGGTGCGTCCGCCTTGGCAAGGGCCTGCACCTTTTGTGATCGATTCCAACTTGTTTATTTTTCGGGTGGAACAAGAAGGCCCACTTCCTTCTGGGGTAAAACCGGAAACTGCGATCGCCGCTGTATTTTCGGCAACGAAGGATGAGTTGTCTGAGGAACGAATTCAGGAAATAGCTGGCTTTTTGCCGGACAGAATTCTGAAAATTTGGGAGTCGGCTTAACAGGATATTTCCGGGTATAAATACTTACAAGCCGGGTTGACGAACCAGCATTCTGCGCTCTTGAGCCAGAAGCTTGTCTCATCAACCCGGTTTCTCTATACCTCTGGCGTTGTAACTCTCCAATTGGTTCGATCGTTCGGACTTGAGTCCCGATCAAACTTGATCGGACTTTCGGAGTCACTACTTGCCCGATCGCTCGTTGCCAGAAAGAATTGGTTTAAAGCCTCCACCCTTGTAGGGATCAATTAAAATCAGACTATTCATTACTCCAATCCTCGGAATTCCAGGTAGAGGTCGCCCTCATCTGTCAACTGTCAACTGTCAACTGTCAACTGAATGAATTGCCTTGTAACTGCTGTGAGAAACCCGGTTTCTAAGCAAAATGAGTCGGGAAACCAGAAATATCCCCAGAAACCGAGTTACTAGCTCCCGGGTTGGCTAAATCCAATACACATGGCGAAAGTGTTGTATTCTATAATACAGGGCGAGTTAAGACTGTGGCTCGCAAAAATGCTGTCTACAGCTCTGGATCTCTAAAGGGATGGCCCGCACAAAAGTTAGACAAATGTCACGATCGACTCTAAAACAAGAGATTTTACTGAATCGAATTACCAATCGCATCCGCAACTCTTTAGAACTGCAAGAGATTTTGACGACAACGGCGCGAGAAATCCGCAGTTTTTTAGCTAGCGATCGGGTAAAAGTTTATCGCTTTGAGGCCGACGGTAGCGGTGAGGTGATTGCTGAGTCCATCAACGGCGACAACTTGCCATCTCTGCTGGGTTTGCGCTTTCCAGCAGGCGACATTCCCAATAGTGCCCGGGAAATGTTTCTCAAAGCGCGACAGCGAGTGATTGTAGATGTGGAATTGAAGCATCAAACACTTAATCGCTTAGATTGTGTCGAAACCGGCAAAACGTTAGCAGTTGAAGATATTACCTATCGTCCTGTAGACCCCTGTCACGCTGAATATCTGAAGGCTATGGGGACACGTTCTTCTCTGACGGTGCCGATTTTGCATCAAAATCAGCTTTGGGGGCTGTTGGTCTCTCACCACAGCCAACCGAAACGGTTTAGTGATCGAGAATTGAAAATGGTGCAGTTGCTTGTGGATCAACTTTCAATTGCGATCGCCCAATCTTTTCTCCTCAGTCAAGCCCGACAGCAAGCGCGCGACGAAGCCGTTGTCAACCAAATTAGCAGTTTGCTGCACTCTCCTCTAGAACTAAACGAAATTCGGCAAGCAGTTCTCGAACAAACTGTCAAGCATTTGCGTGGTTCGGGAGGGAGACTGTACATTGCAGCCGAGTTTGGCGATCGGCCGGCTAAACTTTATACCTGCGGCCAGCAGCCTGCGGACGCCGACATTGAACTCAGCCCGTTTTGGCAGCAGATCATGGGGTTTGCCAACCAAGACGATCGAGCAAAAACTGCTGATAATACCAGCCAATTAGGTATTTTTCAAAATCTATATTCCCAGCATTACAGTTCAATTGATACAAATATTTCCAGTTTGATCGTACCGCACTTGTACGCGATTTCCGATATTTCTAAAGAACCTGAACTCAAATCTTTATCTGCAAATTTTCTAGAAGCTTCCATTCGGTCATTTTTGGCAGTACCGCTGCAATACCGCCAACAGTGCATCGGCTGTCTCACCGTTTTTCGCAGCGCCATAGAAACCGAAATTTTGTGGGCGGGCCGTTCCAGTTCCGACGCTCGGAGCGATCGTCCCCGAGAGTCTTTTGCAGCTTGGAAAGAAATCAAAACCGCCGAAGCTCAAAAGTGGAGCAGCGAGGAACAAAAGCTAGCAAAATCTTTAGGCACTCACCTGTACATGGCTGCAATGCAGAGGCGGGTCGAGGCAATGATCCGACATCAAGCTTCTCACGACCAATTAACCGGTTTACCTAATAGATTGCTGTTTAATGAAAGGCTATCTTTGGCTTTAGCTAGCGCTCACCAAAACGCAGAAATGCTGGCAGTGATATTTCTAGATTTGGACAGATTTAAAAATGTTAATGATACTCTCGGACACCCTGTGGGCGATTTGTTGCTGCAAGGTGTATCTCGGCGTTTGACTAAGTGTTTGCGCGTGGGGGATTCGATTGCCCGTTGGGGCGGCGATGAATTTACTTTGCTGCTGCACAATATCAACAGCCCTGATGAGGCAACTAAGATTTGCCAGCGGATTATCCAGAGTTTAAGCACTCCGTTTGATTTTGACGGTGTAGAACTTTATACTAAGGCGAGCTTGGGAATTGCTTTGTCTCCTTACGACGGAGAAGATGCAGAAACTTTGCTGAAAAATGCTGATGCTGCGATGTATAAAGCTAAACAGAAAGGTCGGAATAATTATAAATTTTATACGCGGGCGATCGGCAGTAAAGTCTCCGAGGAACTTAACTTAGAAAATCAGCTTTACAAAGCTCTAAAAAACTCAGAGTTTGTGCTGCACTATCAACCGCAAATAAACTTAAATACCGGCAAAATAGTCGGCATGGAAGCTCTGATTCGCTGGCAGCATCCCGAACGCGGTTTGATTTCTCCCGATCGCTTTATTCCCTTAGCTGAGGAAACAGGATTTATCTGCCAAATTGACGAATGGGTGATGCGGACTGCTTGCTTGCAAAACCGAGCGTGGCAGTTACTGGGATTGCCCCCAGTGCGGATAGCTGTGAATTTATCAGGCCGCCAGTTTCTGCAAACTAACACGGTACAAACCATCGCTGCAATTTTGTCAGAAACCGAGTTAAATCCCGAGTATTTAGAAATAGAAATTACCGAGACTATTGCGATGACAGATGTGAATTTTACGGTGTCGGTATTGCAGCAGTTGCAGGAAATGGGAATTAAAATTTCTCTGGACGATTTTGGCACCGGTTATTCTTCGCTGTGGTCTCTGAAAAGCTTTCCGCTCAATAATTTAAAAATAGACAAATCTTTCGTGGCTGATTTGGTGAACGGCACCAGCGGTGCTACTATTGTGAAACTGGCGATCGCCTTGGGACAGGGCCTGAATTTACAGGTGATTGCTGAGGGAGTGGAAACAGTGGAACAGTTGGACTTTTTGCGATCGCATCAGTGCGATATGGGTCAGGGTTACTTTTTTAGCAAACCAATACCGGCGGCGGCTATAACCCAATTGTGCTTAGAAAATCAATCTGGCAAATAATATCGACTCTCTAACTGCACCGCCCGTGATTGTTGACTGTTGACTCACAGTGAACAGTCAACAGTCAACAGTCAACATCATTCAGGTGTAACCGGAAATGATATTACTGCCAAACAAACACTTTTGCTTCGTATTCTGGCAAGTCAATCATAATATTGTCATCGCCAGATTCAATATCATAATTCCCCGTCCATTCGTGCCAAGTTCCGTTGGCCGGGAAGTGGGGAACGCTGTAACCTGCAAGATAATTTTCTGACATATTCGCCACTACTACAACTCTCGAACCTTCATCGTTCCAGCGAGTGTAAGCAAACACTTTCGACTCTGGATCTTCGTGGAAAAAATCGATGTTTTCTGTGTAAAGTGCTTGGTTATTTTTGCGTAGGTGAATCAAGCCTTTGTAGTATTCCCACAAACCTTTATTCATGTCATTTCCTAGCAGCGTCCAGTCAATTTTAGATTGCTCGATTGTTTTGGCTTTGTATTCACCAAATTCTTCGCCCATCCAAATCAGCGGCACGCCAACTGCTGTCATTAACAGCACGGTTCCCAACTTCGCCCGTTTGAATGCGGCTTCATCCAAAATTCCGCGATCGCCCAATTCGGCAAAAACGCGATCGTGGTCGTGATTGCTCAAATAATTGACTACATTCGTAGCACCCAAGAAACCTTGCCGCTTGCAGTCGATTACCTCTTTGAGCCGTTCTAAATCAAAATTGTCGCCGCAGAGTTGTGGAATCAAGGAGTGATAGAAACTGTCGTGCCAGCAGCCGTCCATCGGCCCGTCTAAATTCGTGATGCTGGGATTTTCGGGAATGTATTCGGCAATGGTGTAAAACGGTTTGGGGCCGGCGACACTTTTGGCTTCTTGAACTATCCAGTGCATGAAATCGTAGTTAGCAATTTGTCGCGCCGCGTCGAAACGAATGCCGTCGAGATGATATTCTTGAATCCAGAAGCGGACTGTATCGCCAGAAAATTTGCGCGCCGGGAAAGTTCCTAAGTTTTCGTCGTAGAATTCGTAGTTAAATTCCGGGCCCCAATTGTTGTCTGGATCGCGGGGTTCGTGGTGATACCAATAATCGTGATCGATTTGGGTGAGGGGGCTGGATGATTCGGAGTGGTTGTAAATCCCGTCCATGATGACGCGAATACCCCGCCCGTGACACTCGTCTATCAGGTTTTTGAGTTCTTCTGTGGTTCCGTAGCTGGACTCGGCAGCGAAGAAGTAGCGGGGGTTGTAGCCCCAACTGTAGTCGCCTGGGTATTCTTTGAGGGGCATGAGTTCGATCGCGTTGATGCCGAGTTCGACTAGGTAATCGAGTTTTTCGACGACGTGCTTGTACTGGCCGCGGGCCAGGGGATCGGCTTCGCCGCCGGAAAAGTCGGCAACGTGCATTTCATAAATCACTAATTCCCGATCGGCCGGTAGCGGTTTATCGTCGTGTTTCCAGACGTAGGTATCGATAATGCGATCGCCCTCTTTGATCCGAACAATGGCGTTTTGAGTAGGATCGTCAATGTCAGTCGCGTAGGGATCGACCACATCTACCCACTGATCTGCTTCCACAAACCAGCTTTTCGACTGAACGCGAAATTTGTATTGATAAACGCCATCCTCCAACTCAACTCGCGTGCGGAAATAACCTTCTTCGTCCTTTTCCATCGGGATATCTTCCCAATTAGAAAAAGAGCCAATCAAGGCAGCTCCTTTGTTGTAGGGAGCAAATAACTTGAATTCAATTGGGGCGGCCATAATACCTCTTTCTAAAATATTTCAGTAGCAGTTAATACTTTTAATTTCGCAAATTTAAGCGAACTCAACATCACTCTGCGGATATAATTTCTTTAAGGCTTAACTATTCCTAAAAGTATGGTGTTTTGCCCGGACCGCTGCATTTTGTGAAGTGAAATCGCGTCAGTATTGGTAGTTCGATCGCCATTTATCTAATTTTCGATTCCTTTATCCTAACTATTAGTAATTATATCATTGTTTGACATCTATCTTAAGGTGTATTTACTGATAAATAATGATTTAAAATATCTGCACTGGGATAGATGCGGACTTAAATATAGCTTTTTAATACTTAAAATTATCGGGCTGGCGATGGTGAGACTGCAGCCTATATTTTTGGCAGTAAGGTGCGCGTTGCACACCCGACAGGAGCTACGTAAGGCGCGCACTACGCGCCCTACTTTTAACTACTTTTTGCCTGATAATAACCAGAAAGAATTGGTTGAAAGCCTCTTCATTTTAGGGAGAAATTAAAAGAAGACTATTCATTACTCCAATCCTATTCCTTCTACGTAGAGGTCGCCCTCCGAGGTCGCTGTCAACTGTCAACCCTTCGACTTCGCTCAGGGCAAGCTGTCAACTGTCAACTGAATGACGCTTCATCCAACCAAGCCAGAACGCAGGGCGAGAACGGCAGCCTGAGTGCGGTCATCAGCACACAACTTGTTCAAAATATTGCGGACGTGAGTTTTGACTGTACCGACAGTAATGTAAAGCTTTTCGGCGATTGCAGCATTGCTGTAACCCTGCACGATCAGTTCCAAAACCTCTAATTCCCGTTCGGTTAAAGGGTAAGTCTCAATGATGTGACTAAACTCGGGTTCGGCAGCCTTAATTGTGACTCTTTTACCCTCTGCTTTCGGTTCTTCCGGCGTGGGTTCCTTAGTGCGAGCTTGTTTTAGGACGATACGGGCGATCGCCGGATCAATCCAAGAGTTACCTTCGTGAGTTACTTTTACTACGTCTAACAACTGATCGAAGCTGATATCTTTCATGCAGAACGAGTCAGCTCCGGCGGCAAAAGCAGCCAGAACTTCTTCTTCATTGTCCTGAAAAGTCAGAATCAAAACTTTTGTATCCGGATCGGACTCCGATATCGATTTTTTGAACTTTTGTGTCAGTTCAATACCGTCAAAATCCGGCAAGCCAATATCTACAATTGCCACGTCAGGTTTTGAAGACTGAAGCAGTTTCAATCCGTCTGTAGCGTTAGCTGCATCGCCAACAACTTCTATAGTGTCACGCTGTTGTAAAGCTGTGCGGATGCCGACTCTTGTCAGGTCATGGTCTTCTATCAAAGCAACGCGAATTTTACTCATCTTTTTTCCAATAGTCCAGTAAACCTTAAAAATATCGTCAATTGACTCAGCCTAACTGAGCAAATTTGAGAATGTGTCCTGATTTAGGGTTTTACAGGTCGCACATCATTTTTAAGCATACTCATGTAGCCGCCAAGAATGCAAGTTAATTTTTAAGTTATTTTGCGGCGATGCTTGCACGAACCCGATCGGGACAGGTAAGCTCTCCATGCTTTAACAGTTTAACTGAATTATGCTATTGTCCGCCCCTTGATAGAGGTAAAGATACCACTACCTCGATACATTTAAAGTATAAAAAGTTTTGATGCACTTTGACCGTCAAAATCACTAAAGCTAGCCGCACGAGTCTTTAGCCAGTGTTAGGGCTCAAGTCTAATGATTATTTATACAACCTGTTATGACTCACTATCACGGCAATAAGTCTTTTCACTCGGAGTTTTCCGACTCGGAAATCTTACACAAAGAATCTGAAGTAACATCCCCCCAACCGCAAGTTTGCGACTGCGAAACTCAGGACGATCGCCTGTGGGAGGCAAATCCTCACATAGTTTGGAAAACAAAGGCCGACGGTTGGGTGACTTATTTAGATCAGCGCTGGGAGGATTACACGGGCGTACCAGCAGCAGCAGCTTTGGGTTTCGGCTATCTGGCGCAGGTCCACCCAGAAGACCGCGCTCGTCTATTGGCGAGATCGCACAGTTCTAAGTTCCCGCCGCCAAGTTACGAAATTATATTTCGTCTGCGGACGCGAGAGGGCATTTACCGCTGGAATCTGGCGAGAGCAACGCCCGCTAATCTAGACAGTCATGAAGTTTTGGAGTGGGTGGGAACCTACATAGATATGGACGCGATCAAACAAACTCCAGCCGAACCCCAAGCAGAACCAGAATTTTGGCCCCATCAAGTGCCCTCGGAAGACAATTTTACACCAAAAAATTTGTGTGAAGCCCAGACGGTAAGGGACGCGGAACACGAGTTGCACGCGATCGATCAATTTACAAATCTGTTGAGCCAGCGCGTGGGTAGCTTGTGCCAGTTGTTGCAAGGCATTGCGGATGCGACTGTAGAGGCGATCGCAGGAGCGGAATTTTGCCTAGTTGCTCTGCTGGAGTACGATTGCAGCGGCCTCAAACTCACCGCTGTCGGGGGCACGGAAAACTTTGGTGAGGGCAAAACCCCGCACGTGCAAAACAAGCTGCTGTGGAAAGCATTTGCGACTGGAGAATCTGTACTGTGTCGGTCTGAGTGTGGCGACGGCTTGCTGCCGGCGGCGGCTTGTGCAGTGGCGATCGAGTCGGGGCCAAGCGGGCGTTTGGGTGTGTTGGCCATCGGCAACGGGAAGGACAGCAGGGCGATTGACGGGCATACTCAGCAACTGCTGGCGGTGATGGGAAAACAAGCTGCGATCGCAATTAACAACGCGCTGGCGATGGAAAAATTAAAAAAGCAGGAACAGCTTTTAGACTTGCAAAACGAGCTGCTAATTCGCCAGCAGGAAGAGCTGGAACATCAGGGTCGGCGCATTCAACAGCAAAAATTGCAACTGCTAGAAGCAGCCAAGTTAAAATCGCAATTTTTGGGCATCATGTCCCACGAATTGCGAACTCCCATGAATTCGATTATCGGCTTTTCCCAATTGCTGCTGCGCCAGCACAAACAACTGCTGAGTGCCCAGCAAACAGAAATGGTGGGGCGCATTTTACATAACGGCAAAAACCTGCTACTGCTAATTAACGATATCCTCGACCTCTCCAAAATCGAGAGTGGCCGCACAGAATTAAAAATTGAAAAATTTCATTTAGGGCATTTAGTAATGGATGTCGCCCGCGAATTCGGAAATCAAGCCACCGATAAGAACGTGGCAATGTCCGTCAGCGTCTGCTTGCGGGATCAGTTGATAGTTAATGACAAGTTGCGCCTGCGGCAAATTTTGGTCAATCTCGTTTCCAACGCGGTTAAATTCACACATGAGGGCAGCATTTGCATTGAGGTGCTGGAATTAAATTGCGATCGGCTAACTATCACCGTTCGGGATACAGGAATCGGCATCTGTGAAAAGGATATTCCCCACATTTTCGACAAGTTTCACCAAGGCGACCAAAGCACAACTCGCCAATATCCAGGCACCGGTTTAGGACTAGCTATTTGTGCTTCTTTAGCCAAGATGATCGACGGTACAATTACTGCCGAAAGTCAACCCAAAAAAGGTTCGATATTTCGGATGGAATTCCAGCGAAAACTTTACCCTAAAAAACTCACTGGATGACTGAAAACCTTTTTTCTAGCACTTTTGAAAAATAGGGGTATATATAGCAATCCTAAATCATTTGTGTAATTCTTGTAGGGGGAAACCCCCCGTGGTTGCCCCCAGGAACCCGGGGTATGCACTCTTAGCACTACCCCTACATCTTTTGAAATGTACTGTAGCAAGACTTTGTTAAACTGGTATTATATTTACAGCAAATTGCTGATCTCAAGAGTGATTTAATAGTCATGGCGAGCGATTGTTTCGCGATCGCTCGCCATGACATACTATACTAATTGCAACTAAAAAAAAGCAAGTATTAAAACCGGATTTAGTATACAAGCCGACGGACATAATGAGGTTTATTTATGTCCGCTAATTATATAAAATCTGGTTTTAATCCCTCCTTTATTCTTCAGTCTGCGGATGACGTTGGGCGAAGCTCAGTCGATCCGCAGGCTGGGTTTGACTCTCAGCAGCGGTTTGAACCGCCGAGTCTGATCTAAAGACTAGAAGTTTTCCCTACTTGGGCCTGAGTATCAATTGGTTTAACATCGGTGTAGCCCATATTATTAGCTACGTCGCGCAGCACCGAAATTTGCTGTTCAAAATCAAGACCTTCAATTTGACCCAACACGCCATTGACAGCCTCAGTTGCCTCATATCCTTCGGGGATATCGACAATTGTTTCTCCCATACCAATAGCCCAAGCATACCAAACAACCAACTGATTGTTAGCAGTTAAAGCTCCGTAAGCGTGAGAATACGGCGTGTCGGATCGGTTGACAATACCTCGCATTATATTCAGTTGTTCGTCAGCCGAAAGCTTGTAAAAATCATCAAGCAGCATGGGAGCTAATTCTGGTTCGGCGGCGGTGGGAGCGGCTGGTGTAATTGAATCTCCCATTTTTTCATAAACAAAGTAGAGCAGCGCCAGTTTTTCATCTGTACCCAACCCGTTGATTGTCTGAACGATGTTTTGAGTGTCGTTGGAGAGAGAGTGAGGATTGGTCGCGGCGGGTGAGTTCATAAACAAAATTCCTTAAAAATGCTTCCAGAATATACAAATATCAAGATTTGTAAGTACAAGTCACCATCCCCGAGAGGTAATACGATTTGAGATTTGAGATTTGAGATTTGAGATTAAACAATGGGGAATGGCTTAGTATGTATGGGTTGGGAGCTTGCCTAAAGCTACATTCTTTTCGGAAACAGGTGTAATATTGAGCCGCCATCCTATAATAAATCATCCTTAAGATAGAAGCAAAAGATACATCTGCGGGTAGATGAAAAAACCTGGAATTTAAGTAAGGATTGAGAAAGTGAATTGTTAAATAAAACTAGCAAGGAGTCGGCTATGTCGGAAATAAATACAGAACCAAATAACACTGAAAGCTTTGACGCTCAGCAGATCACCGAAAGCGCGGAAGCTGGAGAACAAAAGTTGCCGACCGTTGATGTATCAGCAGACTACGAAGCTTCAAAAGAATTCAGCGTGAGTGACATCGATCGCACGGGTGCCGGCGCTCAAGCTGCCGCCGCTGCAACTGCACCTAAATTTCCTATTCCCGCTCCTAAAGATATCGCAAAGCCAGCAGATACAAGCGGTAATCCCGCTGATTTTCGTTCGATGGCTAAGGACATTACGCCTGCTGGTACACCGGGCAATGTTACCGACGATTTGATCCAGAAAGCGATCGATCTTGGTACTTCCGGCAGTTAATTTAGAAATTCTTCATCCTCGATGCAAAACCTCTGTATTGTAGGGTGCTTATGGCGCGCCTTACCCTATAATTCGCGCGTAAAACCAATTTTTGCATAAGTCTTGAATTCTCAAGTGAGTGCAGGATAAGCTGCAATACAGTAGGATCACAACAAAGTTGTGTCCTTAAACGCTGGAATACAGTAGGGACACAACTTTGTTGTGTCCTTAAAGTGTTAATTTTAACTATGCCTAATCGCTTAATTTTAAGTCGATCGCCCGACAAATTTTGCCGACAGTGCGATCGCCCAAAATTTCAATTACTAAATCCACGCGATCGCCCTCCTCAACCATCGACTTAATAAATAACTCGGGATGCAGCGCTTTCCAGAAATATTCGACAAACCGATTAATTTCGGCTTCTGACATTCCCGACTTCCCCGCCGCCATCATTTCCTGTTCCGCCTGATTGCGCCACACTTGAGAAATGCGATAATCTTGGGGATACAAAACCATCAACCGATCTAATCGGTTCCACAGCGGCAGATAGTCGTGCAGCTTCACATTCATATCGCGCGCAAACTGACAGTCAGCCTCTGTGGAAATCGGAAATGGCGCAGCCGCCAAAAATTCGTTTAATCTGGCATCAGCTACTGGATTCACGCCGACAAACCAACCTTCAAACAGTACAATATCCGCACCGCAAATAATTTCTGGTTGACTTCGATCTCCCGCACCTCCGTAGGCAGATTTGTCAAACCGGGGAATTTCTATTTTTGGATGGTCAACTGCGGCTAATTCGGAAGTTGGAGAAGCGCGCAAGTTGTCTAAAACGGAGATTCCCAAGTCAATATCGTGAGTGCCGGGAGGGCCGCGCCAAATCAAACGCGGGTCGGCTTTTTGGAGTTGTTGGCGATCGGCATACGTCTTGTAAAGATCGTCTAAAGAAAGGCTGACTGTAGAATATCCCATTTTTCCCAAAATCACCTTTAAAACTTGGCATAAAGTCGTTTTTCCGGTTCCTTGTCCTCCTAAAATTCCTTGAATTAGAGGACGCTTTAAACTTTGTTTTTCAGTCGATAATTGCATCGCCAGTGGCAGCCACAGATTCCACAAAGTTTCGAGAAAAACACTTGATTTGAGCGGGAAAGTATGCAATTCGTCAAGCAGAGACAAGAATAAATCTGTTTTGTGGCGGACAACATCGGCTACATTGTCAGGGGTAATGCCAAAAGCGCGCGTTAGCGAAGCCGTCGAAGAGGATCGCACATCATCGGCAAGTTCCCAAATTGCCAGCAATTCTAACTCGCCGGCGCTGATCTTCCTGAGCGGGCGATCGCCAGCTATCCATGCTTCTAAAATTTCTACAGGATTTAAGTTCGATCGATCCATCTGTTTAAAAATATCGGGCGCACACTCGAAAGCAAAGCCCCTATAAGTCAACACTTGTTAAGAGCCAAGCTTAAAAGCCTCCACAAATAAATTATAAGTAACACCAATTTTCAGAGCTTGGAGCATTTCCAGCCACAAATAACTGGTTCCTGGCCGCTGCCAACGATAAAGCAGCAGGCTCACCAATTCCGTCCACAATACCAACAGCGCTGCGGCGATAATATCCCAATCCGCAGATTGTCCGGCGATCGTCGAAAGAGCAGTTCCCAAAAAAGTGCCGAACAGCAGGCTAATTATCAGGAGCGAAATCCGCCGCCAAGGATTGCTCAGCCAGCCTCCGAAGCGATCGCCCAGAACGTCAAGCAATCTGTTAATTCGGGTATTCTGCATAAAAGTTATACGATTTGAGATTTAAGATTTGAGCTTTGAGATGCGGAATGACTGATGAATATTGGGGTTGGGAGTACGGGCCTATAGTGGCACTCTTTTTTTCAACTGGTATTAAAAGTTATACCGATGAGTAAACAAATGACCCTCACGACCAACTCCAAATCCTTATCGGTGTCAGTATGTCGCCATCTAAAATCTCAAATTTAACATCTAAAATGGTATTGAGCGATCGCGGACTTATAGCCGAGAACGCTCAAGTAATTAAGTATAACTGTATCTTGTGGCACAGCAGACCCTGGTTTTACATTAAAAATAGTTAAGACTAATTGCCGGTGCCGTCTATCCTTATAAGCCTAAAATTTATGAAACTTAAAATTTACCAGATCGTAATTGGAGTGTCGATCGTCCTAATTACAGGAATGTTTCTACGACGTTTTGAAATCACTATCTCCAACGGTTCAAATCAGTCGAGCGATTGGCCCTCACAAGCCACCGCACTCCCCCCAATACCCCCCGTTTCCCCGGTCGCGACAGCTTCTGCAGACACCGCCAGCGAGCCCAAACCCGACTCAACACCAACCCCCCCAGATCCAGAGGAGGAATTGCTTTCCTCAATCCCTGCAAATACTAAAGCCGCCGGCATTCTGCGCGTCAGCAACCGCAGCGAACACCCAGTGCGAGTGGCCCTGCTGTCGAAACGGCAAGCTGAGAAACCCTACGGCAAACCGGCGCACTGGGATTTTGCACCGGGGGAAGGAGGCGACAAGGGACTAATGCTATCCCTGCCGGAGGGCAAGTTACAAGTCAAACGGGGAGACATTCTGGTGGTTTTTGCTCAGGATGGTTCTCGCCGCTACTGGGGGCCTTACGTCGCTGGGGAGACACCTTCGCCCGCTTGGAACAGCACAGCCGGAGAATGGCAATTAGTTTTGCAGCCGTGAAGGTTTAAGTAGAAGGAAGAAGTAAAAAGGAATAAGGCATACACAGCAAGCTTTTTAGCGATCCGTATTTTGCATTTGATTAGGTGGATTTGGTGAGTTGCGGGTGGAGATTTTGGTGGAGAAACCCGGTTTCTGAGGTCTTGTTGAGAATGGTGGCAGATTTGAGTTGAACCGGGTGCGATCGAATTCTAAGTTTCGATCAGGCAATTTTTCGGTAGACTTCTATGCGAGTTAAAATTTTAAATCTAAAATCGCAGGAAGTTTGGGTGAAGGAAGTTATTAAAAATTTGTCAGAATATCGCAGGCACCGCCCGTTAGCACCTTTGTTACTGTCGCTGTTGTGGCTGGGCGCGATCGGCTTCGTAGCTTTTTTGTGGAATCTCGGCAACATCGGCTTAGTTGACGAAACCGAACCGCTGTTTGCCGAAGCCGCCCGTCAAATGACTGTGACAGGGGATTGGATCACTCCTTATTTTAACGGCGAAACCAGGTTTGACAAGCCGCCGTTGATTTATTGGCTGATGGCGGTGGCTTACCGCACTCTGGGAGTTAACGAGTGGGCTGTACGTCTGCCGTCGGCTTTGTGCGCGATCGCCCTGACTTGCCTCGGATTCTATACCTTATGGAAGACAGAAGAAAGTTCGGCAACGGATTCTGTAGCGGATGTAACGGATGTAATGGATGTAACGGAGAAGTCCGAGGGAATATTTTCCCCCTCTCCCACTCCCCCCCTCTCCTCCTCTCTCCCCCTCTCCCCCACTCTCCCCCTCTCCCCCTCTCCCACTCCCCCCCTCTCCCCCTCTCCCACTCCCCCCCTCTCCCCCTCTCCCACTCCCCCCCTCTTTCTTTCTACTCCTTGGATTGGTGCTGCCCTAATAGCTTTAAATCCCCAAACTATTGCCTGGGGGAGGACTGGCGTTTCAGATATGCTATTAGTCGCCTGTATGTGTTCGGCACTTCTGGCATTTTTCCTCGGTTACACCTTAGAAGAACAGAGAGAAAAAGCAGAATTTTCCACAGTTTCTGCATCGCGATTTCCCAATAAGTGGTATCTGACTTTTTACGTACTAATTGCCCTAGCAATTCTGGCTAAGGGGCCTGTAGGAATTGTCATACCAGCGCTGATTATTGGCAGCTTCGGGCTGTATTTAGGAAATTTTCGGCAACTTTGGCGCGAAATGCGTCCGGTGTCGGGAATCTTGATTATTCTGGCGATCGCCCTGCCTTGGTTCGTTCTGGTTATTTTAGACAACGGTCAAACTTATATTGACAGTTTTTTCGGCTATCACAATTTTCAGCGTTTTACTGAAGTAGTCAACAAGCACTCAGCGCCTTGGTATTTTTACTTTTTTGTAGTGCTGCTTGGTTTTGCACCTTGGTCGATTTATTTGCCGGTGGCGATCGCCCGTACCCGTTTTTGGCAGCGCAGTTACTGGCGCCGTCAACCGCGATCGGCTCAGTTGAGTTTATTTGCCCTATTTTGGTTCGGCTGCATCTTTGGCTTTTTTACGATCGCAGTCACCAAATTACCCAGTTACGTATTGCCATTATTGCCCGCTGCTGCCATTTTGGTAACGCTGCTGTGGAGCGATATTATTGCAGGTAACGAACCCAAAACCAGGCCGGGAAAGTTAGAAAAAAAACCGAATTCTTTACCGCGAGGGCTGTTAGTCACATACATTTTCAATGTTGTATTTTTACTAATTGTAGCCGGAGCAACTTTCTACTCCTACAACTGGCTGGGAGACGACCCGGCAATGCCCAATTTTCCCCAAGCACTTCAGCAGTCAGGATTGCTGATTGTGGGCGGTGCGATTTGGATAACTGCTGCATTGGCGATCGGGCTTTTGCTCTGGAAGCGAAAACAGCGCTGGATTTTGGTTGCCAACTTCATCGGCTTAGTAGCATTTATCATCTTTGGTCTGACTCCCGCCTACAATTTGGTCGATCTCAACCGCCAGTTACCACTGAGACAGTTAGCCCAGGTTATTGTTCAACAAAAACTGCCGGGGGAAGAGTTGCTCATGGTTGGTTTTTGGAAACCAAGTCTGGTTTTTTACACCGAAGGGCCGGTGACTTACTACCGAGCTGTCAATAAGGCGATCGACTACATTCAGGAAGCTAAAAATCCAATTTTTCCCTCTATTTTGGTGCTGGGATATCCAGAAAAATTTGTGCAATTAGGATTGCAGCCAAATCAATATCAATTGTTGGACAGTCGCGGCGCGTACCAACTCGCTAGGGTTCCGAGAACAGCATTTCGATAGCGTCTATAGTGTGATCTCATACTTGTTAAACAAGGTAGAAAAATGATTAAAACTAAGAATCTTCAACTACTTGCCGTCGAAAGGATTCACATAGAAGCTTTCTTACGAAGTAAAAGCGAGCTTGCAGCAATTTTAAATGTCGTAGTGCCTAATAGCTGGCCTCATTTCCCGGAAGCATTTTCCCTCCCTGCTGACGAATCTTGCGAATCCAATCTGCCTCCAACTGACTGGCGCAACTACTTCTTTATTCATCCAAAAAATGAAGTGCTTGTCGGCAACGGAGGTTTCAAAGGCTCACCTGATGAGTCTGGGACTATAGAGATAGGTTATGAAATTGCTTCCGAATATTGGAATCGCGGATTTGCAACTGAGGTGGCACAGGGAATGATCGATTATGCTTTCGCTCACGAGGAGGTGAAAGCAGTCATCGCTCACACTTTAGCTGAAAAAAATGCCTCGAATAGCGTGTTGCAAAAAGTGGGAATGAAGTTCATTGCAGAGGTGGACGATCCTGAAGAAGGCAAGATATGGCGATGGCAAATAAGCAGGGATGAATATCATCCGACTTGAACTATAACGCCGTTTGGCTGTTTAAGTCACTGGTTTTGGCGGTAATTTGAAGGCTCTCGGTTGGAGCATTAAATATGGCAGATTGAATAAAAGCTATAATCTAGTCACTACCTAAAACCCGAAGCTGGGAGCCTACAATGGTTTCAATTCTCAACAAACCCTCCTCGTTAATCCATGAAATTTGCATTGAAAAAGTCGATCGGTGGAAGTTGTTCAAATTTAGTGAATCGCTCCAACAGCGTATGGAAAATTTGTTAGAGAAGAAGAAGGCAGACCAACTAATGGCAGAAGAGGCAGCGGAACTAGACGCCATTGGGGAATTAGATCGCATCTTTACCCATATCAATGCAATGATGGCGGCTCAAGATGTCAATCAGCGAGCCCACGATATAGAACGTTTTGGTTAGCCACGCCCTTCAATGTATCCCTTGACAAGTTGGGTTACAGCTAATATTTCAAGCATTAAGTAAGTGAATAAATTAGCGATTGCAAATGATTTATTCACTTTGCCTTTTTCATTTTTTTTAGTCCAGCTAGTAGAAAATAGAATTGGCTCTCCCGTAGTTATTAATGATGATATAGTTTATTCTAGGTTTATAAAGTACACTCCAGAAACCGGGTTTCTTTACAGTTCTCGCCTCTAAACTGATTCTGTTCAAGAAACCCGGTTTCTCTGCACTACATTTACATGGAATATACTGTAATTAGCCGGCCATTTGTTCGACCTACCCTCAACTTGCCTGAAACAATGGATAATGAATAGGATGCCATTTTAATTGTAAAAGTGTGGTAGCCATGACTGAGTTACTGGAACGTGCGATCGCGAAGTTGAAAACATTGTCTGCCAGCGAGCAAGATGCCCTCGCTTCAATGATTCTGGAAGAACTTGAAGACGAGAGGCGCTGGGATCGAGCATTCTCCCGTTCCCCAGATGCTCTTGCTAAACTCGCAGCGACCGCAATGGCTGAGTATCGTGCAGGCCAAACCCAAGAACTAGATCCAGAAACATTGTGAAGTCAAGCACTACAACCGAGTTCCGTAGATTATTTGCTGATTTACCCGAACAAGTTCAACAGCAGACACGCGGGGCGTATCGCCAGTTCAAGGAAGACCCAAGTCATCCAAGCCTGCGTTTCAAGAAGGTGCATCCAGACTTACCAATCTACTCAGCCCGAATTACCAAAAACTATCGAGCAGTTGGTCAGTTGCATGGAGACACTGTAATCTGGTTTTGGGTTGGTTCACACGCAGAGTACGACAAGTTTCTGGGGCAGTTGTAGCAGTGTCTACAGCCAGCCAATATCAATTAGAAAAGTGTATTTAGACAAGTGGAAAATTATGATCCCAATTAATGAAGCTCAACATCAGTTGCAGCAGTTGATAGATGCGGTGAGTCAGTCGCACCAACCTATTGTGATTGCAGGACAGACTAGCAATGCAGTGTTATTATCTGAATCTGACTGGGCATCGGTACAGGAGACACTGTATCTTCTATCAGTGCCAGGGATGCGGGAATCGATTCGGGAAGGAATGGCAACGCCGATCGAGGATTGCGATCGCCAGTTGCAGTGGTGAATTGGGATCTGGTATACGCCAAACAGGCACAGAAAGATGCTAAAAAACTCGTCTATAGCAATTTACGAGACAACGCACAAGAGTTCAGGTGCTACTATGGGTATCAGTCAAGGAGAAGACTATCCCACGATATGTATTTACTCTAGATAAGGTGATAACACATAATGCAAAAGCAAACAGACGATCTTAATCAGCAGTTAGAATCAGTTCGTTGCCAAATTATTAATTCCTACCTTACAACTATTGAAGATAGTTTCCGAGAAAACCGTCCCCAACTAAAACTTATCAATTATGGTACGGGATCGGGAAAAACTCACCAATTGTTTCAAGCAATTTATAAAACCATACAAGAACATCCAAAAAATCAAATAATCGGTATATATGTTGCCCCATTGAGAGAACACTTATGTGTTCCCACTTCAGTTGAGAGCCAATACCCAGATATTCCCGTCTATAAAATAAATTCGTTAGAAATGAAAACGACGGATAAGTGTATCAAATTATACAAAAAATTGATATCTTCTATTCTCAAAAACACAAAACTTTGGAAAATAGATAAAAAAGTATGTTCTGAGGAAAAGGTTCATGAAAATAAACGCAACCTTGAGAAAGTAAAAGAGGTGATTAAACGCCTTGAATATGTAAAAAACACAGGTTTGGGAGATGAGGATTTTAATGATTCTGAAATTACGAGAGCTAGACGGGAACTGAATCATTTAATTGAAAGCTTTTTAGAATTTTTTATTAAATGTGAATTAGATAAAAGAAATTGTCCTGCTGAATGCTCAAAGTTAATTGAAATATTTTTCCCACTCCACCTTCTGCAAAAAAAATCTGGAATTTTGATGCTCACTTATAAAAAATTTGAAACGGCTATTCCGTACTTTATCCACAACGGTACAAAATGGGTAAAGAAAAGCAGTCATCTTGATAAATACGTTATTGAGCATACAGACAACTCCCGAAAGTTTATCCTTGCCTTGGATGAGCAGGAAGATGGCTACCAAATTATGCTAGAGGAGAAGATTGATATCATCTCTCCTGAAAAACTGGCAATCAATAATGCGCTGTCATCTATCAATAGAGAATTTTCGATGCTGTTTTCAACTCAAAATCATGAAAACCGAGAGTTTTTAAATTTTGTAGATAAGAATAAGGGAGCTTTTTACGAATTTCAAGAACACTTGGAAAAAGACAAAGCTCTAGAAGAAAATTTGCAAAAATTCGCCCGCACATATCAAAGACTGATTGTTGAGGAGGGAAACTCTATTAATTTTTTACAACAAATAGTAAAAATTCAAAATGGGCTTGACGAATCAATGGAAGAAATTGTTAGAATTTTTGATAATGATGATGAACAAAATCCCATTATGGTGGATTTTGAAATGTTATCCAGAGTTATTTCAAAATTTGAGAATAATAGAAGTTTGTTGATTCCTCAAAAGCTTTACAATAAAATCTGTGATGATTTAATGAACATTTTTGCATACAACAACCTATACATCTACAACCTCGAACCCCTGCAAAAATTGTTTTTAACCAAACCTTCTGGCGGGCACGTCCAAATCGCCGAGGAAAAAGTTGCAGATAATACCTCTGTAGCAGAGTTAATTTATGCCATTCTCGCTGTGCGATCGCAAATCAAAACCATCAAAGATTTTCTAGCTAACGTCTTAGATGCTGAAGATTCTCAATCTCGTTCTTTAGAAATTTGGTCAAAACAAATAGCTAAAGTCCAAAAGGCAAGTGAAGAAAGCCCCTCGCAAAATCAACTGCTAAAATACTTAAACACTGCTTATGTCTATGAAAGTTATAAGTCGATCGTAAATATCAAAGAAATTTCTCGTTATCAAAATCCTAAAAATAATCTGATCGATCACGCTCTTAGAGAAGTTTCTATTGGTAGTACGGCTATATTGACTTCGCCTGAATTCAAGATAAATTCCATGTTATGCAATAATAGTAATGTGATTTTTCTGATTTCAGCAACAGGAGGAATTTTAGGAGATTTAAGCACGAGTTATGATATGCAGTATTTCAAAGATAAATTGCGGAATGCTAGTGTATCCGGTGAAAGTTCCTTTAAGGAAATGACCGATGAAGAAGTATCACTTTGCGAAGACATCAGAGATAGTCGTGAGGGCCAGCGACAGATGACAGTAAAGTTTTTCAGTGAGAATTTATTGTCTTTCCCAAATAACGAAACTCAAAAAGTTGTGGAACGATTTGAAGAAACTATTTTAAAAAGTTTTATCGACGATCTCAAACAGGGTGGGAATTGGCTGGGAATTTACAAAATCCAAGAACTTCAAAAGTTTATTCGTTTCTTGTTTTACCTGTTTGAAGATGAGTCAATTAAAGAAACAATTGCTTTTACTCAAACTCTACGCTTGATTAAAAAGTTAATTCAACATTGCAATATACTCAATCATGCTAACTTTATATTTGAGGTTGCATCAGAGCATCCTAACATATATTATATGCAAATCAAACATCAAAAATATCAGAGTAATATTAAAATTAAAATAATTTTGTATGAGGCATCATTCAACAGTCTTTACTGCGAGAAAAAAGCTGATAACACGTATTTGAATGAGCTGGTTGAAAAAGAAGGGGAGAAAATCTTCTTTATATCGGCTTATCAATCCGCTTCTAAAGGATTGAATACTATTATCAAAAACCCTAACGGCTATGAAAAAGATTTCGACTCTTTAGTGTTGTTAATGGACAGTTACTATACAGTAATGGGCCCATCGCTTAACAAATCAAAAGATTCTGGATTATCTATGACGCTTTACCATTTTGCCTTGATGAAAAGTATTGTAAACTTGGGAGAGTCTAATATTGAAATCAAAGATTTCAACCAGTATCTCAGCCGACCAGAAGCTGGAGATTTTCGACAGCAGCAACACCAGATTTTATTAGGGAAACAAGTTTTGCAAGCGATCGGCAGATCTGAGAGACGCGATTTTCCCAACCAAGTGGCAAAAATATTTGTTAATGAAGAAACCAGAAAAAATTTAGTGAATTTTTACAGATACCTGGAAGGGAAAGAAAAGGAGGAAATTCGTAAGTTTTCCGTTAACAACCACAAAGTTTACTTAAGCGTTCGAGAAGAAGAGAAAAAACGATCGATTAAGGATTATGACGGTCATGTTATTGATGAGATTGATGCCACTCTGGCTTTTCAAGCGTTTAGAACACAAATGTTGGAGGAAATCGATCGCTTTCATCTCGATCGACATAGTTTTGACATCACAAAACCGTGGGATGCGTTGCGCGACCCAATTGTTTTCAAAGACCCAGCTAAGTATCTGGAAAAGTTGCGAGATTCAGGGCTATTTACTGAGGATTTTATTGAGTCATTATTCTATCACAACCCCGAACAAGTTGAATTTACGCCCTATTTAGCTTCCGAGGAAGAAAGCGGTAAAAAATTCCAGATTATCAGTGATAGCATCAATGGGGAAAAAATCTATCCTTACCAGAAGCGGTTATATCCTGAATATCTAAAAATCAGCGATCGATCCTACGACTCAGAAAATCAGGAAATTGGCTCCCTAGATCCTTCGACTGATTCAATCTACAAACTGTACAACAAGTTGATGCCACAACCGGAAGTTTTTAATACTTATATTCCGCGTCCGCTTTTTTTTTACGATGTGTTGTATCCCTCACTGGCTGAAAATTTTGTGGAACGCTGGATTGAAGATGTAGTTTTCCAAGGTAAAAACTGGAAAGACATAAAATCCAGCTATCGTTTTAAGCCATTGCAAGATTTCAAAAAGTATCCTAAGCTATACGAGCGGTTTGATTTGTACTATGTCAGGGAGAATACGCTATTTTGTATTGATGTTAAAGCTTGGAGCCTGGCTTCGGGAAATCGCCTGTCAAAAAAGACGCTGGATAAAACCGAAAACAAGCTGAAGGAAATTGTTTCAGACTATCCAGAATTTAGCACCGCAAGGGGGTTACTTCTTAATTTGCACGCCGCCCAAGAAAAAAATCAACAATACTCACCCACGCTATTTTCAGGAAATTTGATTTTCTTTGACGATCGCAATTGTCCAGTACAATCCAATATTCTCGCAGAGTTTCTGTTTCCAAAGGAGAAGTAAAATGAACAATAAAACAGCAGCATTGTCAGACATATCGCGAACCAACCAAATAGAAATATTACAAACTCCAAAACAAGTTGCCGAAAAACTGTTTCAGTATCTATTTAAAATGGGAAAAGGGATAGAATCTTTTCCACTTCCATATCCGCTTCCTGAAGATAAAGATTCTGAAAATAATGAGGAATCACGGGCTACATATTATAAAAAGCAGCATAAATACATTAAAGAAGAAGTCCAAAAACGGCTTGCTGCACAGGGGGAAAAATGGGAAAAATCAGACATTCAATACTTCCTATCATATACGGAGGGCAAAAAATATGTATTCTTTTTATCCCCTAATAAAACTCATTCTGGATGGCAAAAGTTATTTACAGACAATTCTAGCAATCGAGAAAGAATTTTCAACCTCATTTTCAAGTTTTATATTCTGTCTCAAGGCTTATCCGTTGAAACAATAAATGGTTTTGAAGAATTACTGTTACTTCATTCCACGACTCTGGGCAAATCGAAAGACGCTCTTTTTGTATGGGGACAGAATTTGTTAATCAAATACAATCCATATAATGTACTAACATTAACATTGTCTAGAAAAAGACGAAAATTCTTATTGCCCAAAGATAAAAAAGATTACAAGACTGTAGATGCTGATAATTTTGGAGAGTTGTTGGTATTCAAAAATAAGAACTACTACTTCGATCGCGATCTAGATTCTCGCGCAAAAAATGATATTTGTTTTATGCAATTTGATACAGATCCTAAAAATTATAATAAGTTCAAAAAGACTCAGCTTTATCATTACCAAAACCTCATGACAAAACTTGAGGGTTTTTTAAGTGAGTGCCAGATTAAATTTAAATCTCTTGATTTTCAGGCTGACCACTACTTAGAAAACCCTTTCATAAAAAACATAGAAGCTGTAGAATCATTAGAGATTATTAACAATACTGGAGTCGATCTGACTGAATCTGACCAACAATTTTTGCAACATTTTCTGAAACATCAAGGGGTATCTACGATCGCATTTTACAATCAGGGAAAAACTGTTAGTACCTACGAACAAGTACCTGACGGTGAGGAAGAGGTTGGCTGGAGAATTACCGAATCTATTAAATGGTCAGAAATTCAACTCGAAGCAGGAAAAAACTATTTGGTTTTCAATAAACTTTTGGAGGAAGAAGCGGGTTGGATGGCTTATCAAGCAAAAGACGATCTGTGGTATCCATCAACAACAATAGATGATAAATCGTCAGTAGATTTCTATTCACAGTTAAAGAAAAGATTTAACTATTTGGAGACGGGACAGTTTTTTAGCACGCAGGGGATAAATATACCAGAATTTCGTGCTGTGGGAGATGAGAAAACTAATTTTGCGGTTTTTAATTATACAAATTGGAAAATTGATCGAGATCGAGATAGTCTAAAGAAGGAGACGCAAGCTTTTACAGAAGGGAAAATATTGGATGTAGAGGACTCGATTTTTTGTTATCTAAAAGAACAAGCAGATAGCAAACAATGGGAAAGTTTCTGCGAACGATACAAGATAAAGATTTCCCCTGAATTTCAGAAAGTCTTGATTGAGTTGGGAATTAAGAACTGGATCGCGCAGAGTATTTTAAACGATAACTTGGGCTTGCATATTACTCCTCAATCATTTCCTGAAAAACAATTTTTTAGTATTTATGTACGCAGCCCTAAAAACAAGGAAGCTAAAGCAGTTGCGGTAGAATTTCTGTATCAAGATGGTTGCATATACATAAAAAATGTGATGCGCGATTTGAAACAAATAGAAGCTAAATTCCGATTTTTAAAAAGGCGAAAAAATAAGTCAGAAAAATTAATTAACGATCAAAAATATTTGGTAGATGAATCAGAGAAGCTGTATATTAGTTGTTATACAGATGACTTTTATACGCCAACATTAATTGGACGTGTTGGTATTCTTAAAGATATGGAAAGCGGAGAATTAAGAATAGACCGCAAAAACAAAGGTGAAAACAGTAGTAGATTATTACCTTTGGTATCCCATTACAACAGCGAGATTCAACCTATCAATAGAATCCAAAATATGATAAGTTTGGATTTAAAGAACGAAACATTTATTCAGTATTATGTTCCTCCCGCACAAAGTGTCGGAGGCTCTATCCAGAAAGGGTTTAGAGTCTATCATTTGATTGGAAAAAAAGATTACAAAGAGTCAATTGCCACATCTGACCTGAGCGATCATCCCATTACAGCTTTACATTTTAGTACGCTCACTCAAAATATTTTAAAAGTCGGTGAAAACAGTCAGTCATCTCTGTTAGAAAAAGTTGCAAAAGTATTAATTGAAAATTGAAACCAGGATGGATTTGAATGATGATGGCAGAAAACATCCAGATATTTCAGCGCCCCCAGAAGAGCATCGGATACACTCACATCTGGTGTGATTCCAGAGAAAAGTATCAACGTCAGCCAGAAGCAAACCTGCTATTTAGAGCCGATCGCACTCCTCGATCCTCTTCGAGGGCTTCGCGATCGCCCTTGAGACTGGTAACTAGGCCGACCATACGTGCCATAATCAGCCATATTATTTGATGTGCGATCGCCCGAAACTATGGATGCGCTAATCGGCAAAAGTTTACAAGGTGGAAAATACACCCTCGAACAAGAACTGGGACGGGGTGGCTTTGGGATTACCTTCCGCGCCAATCACCGCTACTTAGGACAGCCTGTAGTCATTAAAACCCTCAACGAATCTCTGCGGCGCGATCCAAATTTTGCTGAGTTCGATCGCAAGTTTCAAGACGAAGCGAGGCGGTTGGCTTCCTGCATCCATCCGAATATTGTCCGCGTCAGCGACTTCTTTGTCGAAGACGGGCAGCCCTACATGGTAATGGACTACATAGCCGGTCAGAATTTGGCCGAGGTAGTCGGTGGAAACAATCCCCTCCCAGAAAATCTAGCAATTCTCTACATCACTCAAATTGGCGCTGCTTTGAAAGCAGTTCATCAAAAAGGCTTGCTGCATCGAGATGTCAAGCCACAAAACATTCTCCTGCGCCAAGGTACCCAAGAAGTCGTGCTGATCGATTTCGGCATTGCCCGCGAGTTTACAGCAGGTGCAACCCAAAATCACACTAATATGGTGTCCGACGGCTACGCGCCGCCAGAACAGTATTTCGCCCAAGGAAAATATACCCCCGCCACAGATGTTTACGGTCTGGCCGCGACGCTTTATACTCTGCTGACAGCACAGGTGCCAGTGGCTGCAATTCTCCGTACCAGCCAGCCGATGCCTTCACCCCGCGACTTGCGGCCTGAGTTAAGTACGACTGTCAGTCAAGCAGTGATGCGGGGGATGACTGTAGAAGCTCAAAATCGCCCTGGTAGCGTAGATGAGTGGCTGGGTCTGCTGCGCGGGCCGTCGCCGGACACCGGGCCGACGGTGGCGGTGATGCCGGGACATGGCGCTCAGTCGCCTGCAAATGTGAGAACAGCGCCTGCTGTGGTGTCTTCTGGGGGCAGCAACCGCAAGATTTGGTGGATTTTGGGGTTCGTGGCGATCGCCCTGTTAGTTGCAGGTTTGGTCGGTGTTGCTAGGGTTTTCCTCAACCGGCAACCTTCCGAACCCGCACCTGTAGCGAAGGACGATCGCACTTCGGCCCCTGCAGATCCAGACGCGCGATCGAGTCCCGCACCAATTCCCGCACCCACACCAACTCCAACTCCAACTCCCAGAGAAACTCCGCCGCTTGCTGCGGAAACTCCCGCCCCAGCAGAAACTCCTGCTCCCGCCCCAGCAGAAACTCCTTTCTCGCCAACACCAGCCCCAGCTCCAACAACGGCAGGGGAAGGCGCGGGGACACAACCCCTAGAAGAACCAACGGAAAAACTTGTTGATAAAGAGTTGCCGCCCGATCGATCGCCCGCACCCAGCGACCAACCCACAACCAGCAATCGGAGGAATCCCGCAATCCCCGGATATGCCGTTGGTACGCCGGAAAGTCAGATTTTAGCGGAATTGGGACAACCCACGGACTCTCAAGGCCGGGGCTATTGGCCCAATACTCGCACCGCACTTTACGAAATATTGCCGAACCGAATTACTCTCGGCTACATTTACGATCGCGATTCCGACAAATTAGTCCAAACAGAGGGTTCTTTTGCCCCGTCGGTGGACGATTTGGTAGTCAAAACCGCCTTAAACGGGATGGTGGGCGGCGCAAGCCGGGAGATTTTGCAGGGGTTCCGAGATGTGCAGCAGCGCCGGACAAATCGGTTTGCGTTTAGGAAGGGTTCGCTCGAAGGGACGATCGAACGCAACGAGCGCGATCGGATTTACATCGGCGTTTGGGACGAAAATTTGCATTAATCCAGGACGATCGACCTAAGTTCGGTGCGTCAGACTGAAATTATCTGCGTCAATCAGTGTTTATCCGCCTGAAATCTGCGGTGAATGTATCGATCGACCACTTGTGCAAAATCCCCAATCCAAAATCCCCAATCCAAAATCTTCAATCCAAAATCGATTGACGTTAAACAAAATATTCGCTATGATAAGAGGACACGAGGGGCTGTAATGGTTTCGACAGGGTGGCGAAAGCTGCTCCGTGATGCAGGTCGAGAGGGAGTCCACTCTCGTTAATATCGGCTCAAACAAAAAAGTAAATGCGAACAACATCGTTCCTTTCGCTCGCAAAGCCGTAGCTGTAGCCTAAAAACTTCTCTAGCTTGGTTCAGAGTGTATGCAGCTTAACTCCGTTAAAGGCAGCATAACAACCCCCAACGGATGCCCTAGCTAAACGTTTCTAGTCGTCTAGCCGGGAAAGCAATCACTAGAAAATCCCCCCATTTGGGATAAAGATGGTTCCCGCCCCAAGGATTAGAGGGGATAAACCTGTGAACGATCGGAAGGTAAATACCCATTTTGGACGGCAGTTCGATTCTGCCCAGTTCCATAAAAAAGGTGACGTAAAATCAATGGTTTAAGCCATTTGAAAGCCACTTTACAAAATTAAAAGGGCTCGCGAGTTAACTCGCGAGCCCTTTTGTTTGGGCTATATGTCCCTGGACGCATGGGTAGTCAGAAACCGGGTTTTTGCGAGAAAACTTCGTTACAGCACGCAGAAACGCATAAAAACCAGGTTTATTTGGTATTTATTCGTCTAGAACTAAACAACCACGGGTAGTCAACAGTCAACCGTCAACCGTCAACCGTCAACCATCAACAGTCAACAGTCAACAGTCAACCATAAGTTACCCACCCATTAGCCAAACTGGGATCTCAGATAATTAGAACTTTACCCCGTCCGTGCGTTCTGCGAGGCTGTCGGGCGATATACTATTAGGCGGTAAAGCATTAAAAATCTTTACAAAAACCCCGCTCTCTAAGCCTACTCCTACGAAGGACAGGTGAAAAATTATATGGCGATCGCTCAAAAGCTGGAAACATGAACCCAGGAATTGACTTACAAGGAAGTTTCGTAGAAGCCCTGATCGATTTGGGCTTACCGGCGGACATCGCCCAAGTGCTTTGGCTACCTTTGCCGATGGTACTGATGATTGTCGGTGCTGTATTCGGGGTACTGACTAGCGTCTGGCTGGAACGGAAAATTTCCGCCGCCGCTCAACAGCGGATTGGCCCCGAATTTATCGGCCCTCTGGGAGTGCTCGCACCCGTTGCCGACGGTCTGAAGTTGGTATTCAAAGAAGACATTGTACCGGCAAAAGCTGACGCGCTGCTGTTCACCCTCGGGCCGGTCATTGTCGTGATTCCAGTGTTTCTGTCGTACTTGATCGTGCCCTTCGGAGAGCATATGCTCATCGCCGATATGGGGACAGCAATATTTCTGTGGATTGCTCTTTCTAGCATTCAGCCGATCGGCTTGCTGATGTCGGGCTATGCTTCTAATAACAAATACGCCCTCCTCGGCGGACTCAGAGCAGCCGCTCAATCCCTCAGCTACGAAATTCCCCTAGCTTTGGCAGTATTGGCAGTTGTGATGATGTCCAACAGCTTAAGTACGATCGACATCGTACAGCAACAAGCCAGCTACGGCATCCTCGGCTGGAACGTCTGGCGACAACCCGCCGGTTTCCTCATTTTTTGGATTGCAGCCCTCGCAGAATGCGAACGGTTGCCCTTCGACCTTCCCGAAGCAGAAGAAGAATTGGTAGCAGGATATCAGACTGAGTACACGGGCATGAAATTTGCTCTGTACTACATCGCTTCCTACGTTAACCTCGTCCTTTCTTGCCTGCTAGTAGCAGTTTTGTACCTCGGCGGCTGGGAATGCCCGATTCCCGTCGGAGTTATCAGTAATGCCCTCGGATTGAGCGAGACAACTCCTTGGTTGCAGGTAATTACCGGCTTGCTGGGCATTACCATGACCATGCTGAAAGCCTACTTTTTCCTGTTTCTGGCAATTCTGCTGCGCTGGACTCTGCCGCGAGTTCGGATCGACCAATTGCTAAATTTGGGATGGAAGTTTTTGCTTCCCGTTGCTTTAGTTAATTTGCTATTAACCGCAGCTTTGAAGCTTGCCTTTCCCTTTGCTTTTGGCGGTTAATTGATAATAGGTAAAAGGCAATAGCTAACACAAATAAGCTGTTAACCAATTACCTATTATTAATTAGTAATTACCAAAAACTTAAGTACAGAGAGAGAACACAATGCTAAAATTCCTCAATCAAGTAGGCGAATACGCCAAAGAAACTCTTCAAGCTGCCAAGTATATCGGTCAAGGGCTTTCTGTGACTTTTGACCACATGAGACGCCGGCCGATTACGGTGCAGTATCCTTACGAAAAACTAATTCCTTCGGAACGTTTCCGGGGCAGAATTCACTTTGAATTTGACAAGTGCATCTCCTGCGAAGTCTGCGTTAGGGTGTGTCCGATCAATTTACCTGTGGTGGATTGGGAATTTAACAAAGAAACTAAGAAGAAACAACTCAAGCACTACAGTATCGATTTCGGTGTGTGTATCTTCTGCGGCAACTGCGTAGAATATTGTCCGACTAATTGTTTGTCGATGACAGAAGAATACGAGTTAGCAGCTTACGAGCGTCACGAGTTGAATTATGATAGCGTGGCTCTCGGACGTTTGCCCTACAAGGTTACAGATGATCCGATGGTGACACCGCTGCGGGAATTCGCTTATTTGCCGAAAGGTGTGATCGACCCTCATGAAGTTTCCTACACCGATCGCCGTGCTGGTCTCCGCCCAGAGGAAATTGTCGAAAAGTAAGTAATTAGTCATTAGTCAGCAGTCATCAGTCATTGAAATAACCAATAATTAATGACTGCTAACTAATGAGTAAAAACCAACAATAGAAAACTAATGATTGAGGATTTAAAATTGTGAATCTAGCCGAAGGGGTTCAACTTGTTTCATTTGGCATCCTGTCAGTAATGATGATTGGAGGAGCATTAGGAGTAGTCCTGTTCTCCAACATCGTTTACTCAGCATTTTTGCTGTGCGGCGTATTTACCAGCATTGCCGGTTTGTACCTGTTGCTGAATGCGGATTTTGTAGCAGCAGCGCAAGTATTGATTTATGTTGGCGCAGTTAACGTCTTAATTTTGTTCGCCATCATGTTGGTAAACAAACGAGAAGAGTTCCGCACAATTCCCAACGCTTGGGTACGTCAAGTAGCAACCGCAGTGGTTTGTGCTGGTTTGTTTGCGCTGTTGGGTACGATGGTAGTGTCTACTCCTTGGGCGATTGTGACAACGACGGGAGCACCCGCCGAAAGTTCAATTGTCACCATCGCCAAACACTTCTTTACAGACTACTTGCTACCTTTCGAGTTAGCATCAGTGTTTTTGTTAATGGCAATGGTGGGAGCAATTGTCTTGGCGCGCCGCGATTTCTTCCCGGATGAATTGTCCATGAAGCAATCGGAAACACCAGCTTTTAGTTTGCCAGAACGCCCGCGCGAATTAGTTTCTGCCGGCGATGTTTCTTCAGCAGAAACAAAGTAAGTGTAATGTGTACTTTGCACCTAAGTAGGTGGGTACAAATAAACATTAAATGAGTCGGGCGGGTTTTGCCTTCATCTTCTGGCTTGTATCATAGATTTTTAGCTAAACCCGCCCCTACCAGATACTATGGTTTTTTGCGCTTACCTACTTACTTCTTCGTAGGGTGCGCACTGCGCACCGTCTGGCGATCAACCCGGTTTCTGTTCGCAATTCCCCTATCTGCCTGTTTTGTAGTAATTTAGATCGAGAAAAACTAGAAAAACTTATGCAACTGCAACTCCAGTATTTCCTGTTATTAGCTGCTGCACTTTTCTGTATTGGCATTTACGGTTTAATTACCAGCCGAAATGCAGTGCGGGTGTTGATGTCGATCGAGTTGATGCTAAATGCAGTCAATCTCAACCTGATGGGTTTTTCTAACTATCTTGACCCCGTACAGATTAAAGGTCAAGTATTTACGGTGTTTGTACTCACGGTAGCGGCTGCTGAGGCTGCAGTCGGTTTGGCAATTGTTTTGGCGATTTACCGCAACCGCAATACCGTAGACATGGAAGAATTTAATTTGCTGAAGTGGTAATTCATCAATAGTCATCAGTCATCAGTCATCAGTCATTAGCGACAAACTAATGCAGATTAAAGACTGATGACTAAGGACTAAGAACTAAGAACTAATGACTTCTAGTAATTTCTAGAGTAATTCTACCCCCGAAATCAGGGATGGGGGCAGCAGGTTTCGAGAGTTGTAGTTTAACTTTTTCGACTAACGGTAGTTCTAAAAGCGCTTGAGCAATAGTATCTGCTAGGCGTTCGATTAATAAAAACTTCGAGTCTTTGACTAGCTTTTGAATCAGAGTAATTGCGCTGCGGTAATCAAGAGTATGTTGAATATCATCACTTTTTCCCGCTTGCGATAAATCCACCCAGAGTGTGACATCCACTTCAAACCACTGCCCCAAAACTTGCTCTTCCGGCAGATAGCCCGTATATCCGTAACAGCGAATTCCTGTAAGTTGAATAGAATCCATTTTGCAATAAACTAAAAGTGCGTTGTCTATACCACTTTGTATTAAACCAGATAAAGTTCTCTTTCTATTCCCTCTCTTTCTTTGCCCTTTTCCTTCTCCCTCTGCGCCCTCTGCGCCCTCTGCGGTTCAATCAATCTTATTCTATCTTAAATTTCACCAAAAAGCGGGGTCTGAAGCCCCGTCGTTCTACGACGGCTTTTTCTTCTCTTTCAATGTCGTAATTAATT
>NZ_JAUBRH010000047.1:0-52983 GCF_036701775.1 Microcoleus sp. N9_A2
CTGCTTGACGAAAGTCCTTTAATCGTTCACTGTTCATTTAAGGAGTGGATAGGTTTTATTTTTCACCCTCATTCTCTTCTAGCGCGGTGGCTCTAGTTCTTCTTTTGCCACCGTTCTCATCTTTGGTTAGTCTAAACTACAGTCAATTACAGTTCGGTTAATACTATTGGTTAGTAGTTGAATTTTTAGGGGCGAATCCGGTCGGGATAGCTATTTCGATTAAAACTCTCGTGGGGGCGTTGCTCAGAGCATCACCCAAAGCCACAAACTAAATGCTGTACAGCTTATTTCGCAGCCACATCTAGACATTTATTCCCAAGGAAAACCCGGTATCACTTCATCAATTTCAGCCATAATTTGCATTGTCTCTTTCAAAGCAACCACAACGCGCTGATAGTGCAATACATCATCAAAAGATAAACTTTGGCTGGCTTTTTTGCGGTCTTTTAGCCATTTATCCAATACTTGATATCCGCCCACTTTAAAAGCCCACACTTCTGTAGGAATACCTTCAAAGTATTGCTGTTTGTTAATATAAACTCGCCGCTCAGATTCCTTGTAAGTAACTTCACTAACAGCATTATCACCACTTACAGGATATTTAGTAATGACTTTATTTATTTTTTTCGATTTCATCAAGTGCAGTGCTACCAATTCCTCACCTTTTTTAGCTAATGCTGTGAAAATTTCATTGTCGCGAGTTAAGGGTAAGCGGGGAAAGTCTATTTTCAGAAATTCTGCATAACGCTGGCGGTAAGTAGGACTGTGAAAGACAGAATATGCGTAATAAAAAATTGCTTCGGGAGTTGGTGTATAGCCGAGTTTTTCCCGAATCGCCATCAGGAAATTTTGGGATAGATTGGGAGTGCGATCGGTGAATAAATTACCCTGTTCGTTTTCAGTATCAGGGTAAAGATAAAGAGGAAACAGATAACCGCGCTCTCGGCTCTTATTAGAAACGTAACAATCATCAGTAAAATTATTCGTTACTAAAGAATGCTGCCATGATTCGCTTACGATCTGACGGCACGTATACATTCCTAAGTTTTCACCTGTCAGCATATGACGCATTACTTCAAAGCGAGGCATACACAAAAAGCCTCTCGTCTTTCCTGTATAGTAGGTGTAGCGTTTGTCAAAAGGACGGTATAAGATAGGGACAATCTTAGAGTCGTCAAGGTTATTTCTGCGTAAATCATCTTGAGCAAGTGACACTTGCCAATCTCGCGAATCTTTCCCCAAATCATATTTATTACGAGCTTCCTCAACAGGAAGTGATACAAAATCTTTAATTGTGTCTTTTACTTCCTGACCTGAAAATTTGATTGTCAGGGAATCCCTAGCAGTTACAATACCAACAGAATGAACAGGCATGATGTCTGTGATTTTCCAGCCTTCGTTATACTCAGTAAGTAAATCTCGATTTTGCGGAAGCAATAAATAGAAAGGTGATTGAGGCTGAAAGTTTTTCCATTCAATAGAATCAATATCTAGCAAATTTAAAGCTTCATATTTAGAAGTTCGACTACCCCACAATTCCCCATGATGAACTTTTGCAGGAGTAGACTTACCAGGCTCTTTGATAAAAATACCAATACTCACTCCCTGCTGAATATCAAACACATTTTGGTCGGGCAAACCATCAGGAGAAACTTCTTTCTTTTTAGAATTACCGTGCAAATCTAAAACATAGATATCCGTGAAAGTCTGCATCAAATTTTGACGCATTCCCCGAAAAGTAGGATTGTCGAGATAGCCGTGATTAGTCACAAAAGCCAACACACCAAACCCTGTTTGACTAATGCGCCACTGTCCGAAACGAATAAACTTTACATAATCATCTTGCAGCCATTTAGGATTGCGCTCTTTGAGCGGGACACCATCAACATAATAGTAATCTTTTACTAATCCTGCTATCCATTCACTCTTATTAGCAGAATGTCCAGAATAAGGCGGATTGCCCAACACAACCATTACCGGAAAATCCCGCTTAATTGCTGAAGCTTCATTAGCTTCTTGTGCCACAAATTGAGCAAACAAAACCTCCGATTGTTTCAAAGCTTCATCTAAAGTATTCGTAAGATAAACTCCTAAACGCTGCTTGCTGCTAAACTCATAGCCAAGATTTTGGAGTTGCAAACCGAGTTTGAGATGTGCGATCGCATAGGGAGCCATTAACAACTCAAAACCAAACAATCGGTTTAACAAATTCTCCTGCACGTATTGATTCCAACTCCCAGATATTCCCATATCTTCCAGATTTTGATAAATGCGATCGACAACTCCGTAAAGGAAAGTACCCGTACCAGTTGCCGGATCTAAAATTTGCACTCGCGGCTTTTGCGTGTCTGGATTTTTTGTATTGTCGGCTAATCCTAAAGGCAAATTAAAACGGTTTTTGAGTATAGAATCGACTGAGCGAACAATAAATGAGACGACGGGTTCAGGAGTGTAGTAAACGCCCCGACTTTTCCGCAAAGCTGGATTGTAAGCTGCTAGAAACGTTTCGTAAAAATGAACGACTGGATCGGATTGGCGAGTGCGGCGACCAAAGTTTTCGAGAATAACAGTCATGTCAACTCGCCCTAGTAACTCGACTAAATCGTCAATTGCCCAGTTGATTTTACCGAGTAAATCTGTTTCGATAATGCTGTTAAATAACCGTCGCAAAAACGGATTGGTGGCTGGGATGTATGTGCCCGCTGTCCGGCGATCGAAAACTTGATTTCCGGGATTTTGAGCGTGACCAACTCGCGCCGCAAATAAACCGTAGGAAATAGTTTGAGCATACATATCTGCAAAAGCTGCATCGTTGAGATCGGGCAGCAATATTTCATTAAAACCGCGTTTTAGTTGATGTAATTCTCCGGTTTCATTTTCTATTTTCAAAGCTGATTCTGTAGCAAGTCGAATTGATTTGGTTAATCGCGCCATCTGTTTTGCTAAGTCTTCGGGACTGTTAATTGCAGCACCGCTGTAGTTAAGAAATCCCTCCAGCAATTCAATCGTTTTGTCAGGCTTGCAGAGTGTAATGTCGTTGCCTGTTCTTTCGGCTAAAACTGCGGTCAATCTGACTTTGCCCTCAACATACCAGCGAAACTCTAGATAATTGGTTAGAATTAAGTTACCGTTTAGAGATTCTCGATATCGCTGCAACTGTTCTGTTTTTTCAACGGGATTCAAATCTAATCCAACATCCTTAGCTTCCACATAACCGACAAGCAAATCGCGCCGTCTGATCGTAAAATCGGGAACGCCTGCTTTATTACCTTTTTCTTCTATGATTGCTTCGAGACTAGCAGTCTGGTTGTCGAGTAAATTCTTGATTGTTGGGTAATGGGTGCGCTCGCTGCCCCGCTGGAGATTGTTCTGAATTGATTGGATGTAGGTATCAAAACGCATTGGCTTCGCCGTTAACGGTATTGATAATTATATAACGGTAACTGCGGCGCGATCGCCCTTCCACCCACCAATCTAACTAAAGTACGCGCTAGCAGAGCTATCCCGTAGAGAATTGCCCCTAACACAAACCACAGATACCTATAGGACTTACGCAAAGAAACCGGGTTTCTATGAAAAATCGTTGGTTCCTCGCTAAATATCTAGGAAGAAACCCGGTTTCTGGCCGGGCGCGTGCGTAAGTCCTGACCTAATCTTCATCTTTTACAAAATCGTTGGACTTCAATAGAACCGGAACAATGAGCGAAAATACTATTACCCAAGCTGCCGATAATATCTTTCTCGATCTGGGGTTTTCAGCAGAAGAAGCTGATAACTTACTGATTAGATCGCAATTAATGCTGGCCCTGCAAAATCAGATTAAACATCACGGTTGGACGATCGAGCAAACGGCTCAACACCTCAGACAGTCAAGCGACCAAATCCAAGCTCTAACTGAAGGTAAAATTGGGCATTTTTCAGTTGACATTCTGATTGTAATGCTCAACCAAGCAGGCATGACTGTCAAACTCGAAATTTGCCCCAAGGCAGCTTAGCGCGATCGCCCTTGTCGCAAAATTAACCCAGTGCTAAAATGATTTTAAAATCAACAAATCGTAATAAAGTCCTATGCCCTCACCCTTTCCCGGAATGGATCCCTACTTAGAAAACCTCGATTTCTGGCAGGAAACTCACCATTGGTTAATTTCCCTGATTGCAGAATCCTTAGTCCCCCAAATTCGCCCCAAATATGAAATCGCCATTGAAAAACGCATCTATCAAATTAACGACACCAATGACAATAACGAGGACTCGCTTTTAGTCGGCATCCCCGATGTAGCAATCAAACGTCAACCCAATACCCCCGATATTCCTACCCGTTCAATTGCCATTGCCACCCTAACAGTTCCCACTACCGTCAAAGTGCCAGCCCCCGAAAAGATTAAACAGACTTACCTAGAAGTACGAGAAATGGCAACTAGACAAGTTGTCACCGCAATTGAAATTCTTTCTCCAGTCAACAAACGCAGTGGAGATGGCAGAATTACTTACCTCAAAAAACGCCAAAATATTTTAGGTAGCCTAACCCATTTAGTTGAAATCGACTTGCTGCGAAAAGGCGAACTCATGCCCGTACTTAACAATTCCATTCAAAGCGATTATCGCGTTTTAGTCAGTCGCAGCAATCGCCGTCCTATGGCCGAACTTTATGCTTTTAATCTGAGCGATTCTCTACCTGTATTTCTACTTCCCTTGCGCGAGGAAGATGTAGAACCCATTGTTAACTTACCAGAATTGTTTGCAGGTGTTTACGATCGCGCGGGCTACGATTATCGAATTGATTACGATCGAGATCCAATACCGTCTCTGTCAGAACAACATCTGGTTTGGGCAAGCCAACTTTTACAAGAAACTGGACTGCGAGATAATTAATTCTATTTAACCCGAACGATCGGCATAAAAAACTTACCTCCTCTTAGTCTGCGAAGGCAGACTTCGTTTGACGCTTACGCGATTTCAATCGCCGAATCATCAGCAAGTACCTTCACCAAAAACGCCACACACTCCACATGAGAAGTCTGAGGAAAGAAATCCGCCGGCTGCACCCGCGCTAACTTATAATCTCCATTTTCGCACAAAATCTTCAAGTCACGAGCCAAAGTCGCAGGCTTGCAGCTAACATAAACAATCCGATTTGGCTTGATTTCCTTAATTGTTTCCAAAACCGCGCGATCGCACCCTTTACGCGGCGGATCTAACAACACAATATCCGGTGTCAATCCCAAAGCAGGCAGCAAATCCTCTACAGTTCCCACCTGAAAATCGACATTTTTCACATCATTTAATTCAGCATTTAACTTAGCTTGCTCGATCGCCGCAGGTTGCACTTCTAAACCGATCGCTATTTTGACTTGTTTTGCCAACGGTAAAGTAAAAGTCCCAATTCCGCAGTAAGCGTCAACCAAAACCTCATTTCCCTGCAAATTCAATTCCCCGACAATCACCTCCAATAAAGCTTCAGCGGCCTCTGTATTTACCTGGAAAAAAGTATCTGCCCTTAACTGAAAATTCAAACCAGCAAATTTTTCTCGCAGATAAGAACGACCGGCAATGCAGCGAGTTTCCGCACCAAAAATTACATTAGTTTGAGCTGAATTCACATTCAAACAAACACCTACAAGTTGAGGATACTGTTTTAGCCACTCAGCCGCTTGTGCTTCAATTCCCGGCAACTCTCCCGTGCGAACTATTAAAGTTAGCAGCATTTCCCCGGTGCGCCGTCCGATTCGCAAGGACAAATGACGCAATTCTCCTGTATGTTTCTTTTCGTCGTAGACTGGCCAATCTCTCCAGTGTATGTCTTCTTTGACTTCTTTTAATAACGGATTGAGGCGCGGGTCTTGCACCGGACATTGATTGAGATTGACTAATTTGTGGGTGCTTTTTTGATAGTAACCTGCTTGCACTTGACCTGTGGCAGAAATTGCCACCGGATAAGTTGCTTTGTTGCGGTATCCCAAAAATTGGGAAAATCCTTCTATTTTTCCCGTTAATATTTCATCGACTTGCAGGTTGCTAAATCCGCCAATCCGTTCTAAGGCTTGAATAATTTGATTTTGCTTGGCTGCAAGCTGGTATTCATAGTCTACGTGCTGCCACTGACAGCCGCCGCACTTGTCGGCGACAATGCAGTTGGGTCGGATGCGGTGTTCGGATGCTTCCAGAAGTGTGTCCAGCTTACCTGTAGCATAGGTGGATTTGACTTGTACGAGGCGCGCGAGGATGCGATCGCCCGTCACGGTATCGGGCACGAACACCACGAGTTCGCCAAAGCGGCCAACGCCGTCGCCGGTGTCTGTCAAGTCGGTAATTTCTATCTCAACCAGTTGACCTTGCTGACAAGGGTTGGCCACTTTCGTCGAGTTGCGGGTGGGAACTTTAGATTTGGTCATTAACAAATACCTGAGTAGTTTTGGAAGCCGTTAGAAGCAGTCGTGGTAAAATTTCAGATAGTAACGCACGATCGCTGTTTCAGATTGAAGTAAGTCGTAGCGAAGCGGGGCGTAAGCCATCGCACTCAAGCTCAATTGCAGAGTGTATTCCTGCTTCCGAGCCCCGGCTGCTACAGCCGGCTGCTGCAACCGGGTAGATTGCCCTCGATCGAACCTGTGCGATATGCTATGTAGGGCAAAGCAGCCAAAACTCGTCAAACAGTTTAAATGTCTGCCGGCATTCAAACTCTCAATCGCAGTTTTTTAATTTTTCCCACAGTACCTTGGGACACAAGGAAACTGGCTTAGTCACTAAGCATAACGCTTGCGGAGGTTGACCGCCTGCTTCTAAGATTGATTAATGTTAGCAGCAAGGTAAGTCGTCTCAGCAGGAATTTCATCTTAAAAAGATGGGAATGTCCATGAATCTTTTCCTCAAATATCCTCAAATTTGAATAACAATGAGCGTAGTTAGCCAATTTATTCTCCAAGCCGACGACGAACTTCGCTATCCCAGTACCGGCGAACTTCAAAGCATCAAAGATTTTTTTAAAACCGGAGAACAGCGGGTGCGTATTGCTACTGCGCTGTCTGACAGTGAGAAAAAAATTGTTGAAGAAGCTAGCAAAAAACTCTGGAAAAAACGCCCTGACTTTATCTCCCCCGGAGGTAATGCTTACGGCCAGCGCGAACGGGCTTTGTGTCTGCGCGACTACGGCTGGTACTTGCGCCTGATTACCTACGGTATCTTGGCCGGTGACAAAGAGCCGATCGAAAGTATCGGTTTGATTGGCGTTCGGGAAATGTACAATTCTCTGGGCGTTCCTGTTCCTGGCATGGTGGAAGCTATCCGCTGTTTGAAGGAAGCTTCTTTGGCTTTGCTAAATCAGGATGATGCTAAGGAAGCTGCTCCTTATTTTGATTATATCGCTCAAGCGATGTCTTAATTGCTTTGGCGATCGAAATCGCGATCGATGTAGCGGATCGTTTGCGGGTGATTTTTGGGGTGATTTTATCTCGCAATTGCTCGCAAATGTTTCGCTTTTGTTTTTGAAGAAGGAAGAGTTGACAGTTGACAGTTGACAGTTGATAGTTGACAGTTGATAGAATCTAAGGCAAGGGTTTGAGCAATTAACAGCTTCCTCACTGTCTGGTGCGGTTTATCTAGTTAGGAAATCTGCTGAGTTTTTGCTACGAAGCTATGCAGTTTGAGCTTTCCCAAATTTCGAGAAAGTCTTGTCTCTCGATGCACATTTGATTCAAAAAGTCAAGGATTTTTGGGAGATATTGTTTTTTAAATTTCCGGCTGTCGTAGTGAATTGATGTTTTGAGTTGCGACAGTTCTCTAAGGGTGGGGCAAGTTTGGATGTGGTGGGCGATCGCATTTTGCCATTCTTCCAGCCTGCGGTACGAAATAAATAGTCCGCCTTTGTCTCGCCGGTGCACAAACACCACATAAGCCCAGGATTCGACTCGCTTAATCAGATTTTGGCTGATTTTCAGGAATTGGGCGATCGACCTGACGGTGATGCGGAGCTTTTTCGAGGGTTGGATGCGGCGAAACAGTGCTGTCATGGCTGTATACTCAGGGCTTGAGAGGCAAATTCTGTTTAGAGTCAATTACATATTACTCTATCAGACTCTTATTGCACAAGTGCAAGGCAACTTAATTTAAACTTCTTAAGCTCAGATGTTGCTCGTGCAACCCTCAATCATTGATGCTGTGCTAGTTTGAGAGTTAACGTAGGTGGGAAAAATGTCAGGACTCTCTAACAAAGCTGTGGTAGACAAAGAGCAGGAATTGCGCCCCGTTCGCTTCACCGAGACGGGGCGGATGCGTTTGGGGAAGATTTTAAAAGCAGCAAGACAGACAACAGGCTGGTCTGTCAGCGAAACAGAATTTAAAACAAAGGGATATGAAGAGGCGCTGTTCACAGCTACAAATCAACCCGTACCCAAAGATGTCGGTATCAGTGCCGCCACAGTCAACCGCTACGAACGCGGGAAGCTGGATAATTTGGATTGGCGATCGCTCTCTCTGCTATGCTTTGTCCTCAAGCCGATCGATCCGGTGACAGCGGAAGCGCTAGAACCCACAAACGCGCTTTACATTGCGTGCGAACATCCGCCGTACAATGACGCAAAGCTTTACGAGTAGTTGATTGCTGACATCTGAACTGATGCAACCAAATTATTGAGATGGGGAGTTTTGAACCGCAGATATTAGCGGATGAACGCTGATGAACGCTGATGAACGCTGAGGTTCCTGACTTTATCTGTGTTTATCTGCGGTGATTGATGACCCCTCGCCCTTTTGTTTCGCCAGTAAAGCCTTAGCTTGCTGCCACAAAGCATCTAACTCTTCGGGTGGATAATCCGATAAAGGTCGATCGCACGCAGCCTCAACTTTAGCAAACCGCTGCACGAAGCGATCGCTCGTTCCGTGCAAAGCAGCCGACGCATCTAAATTGTGCCAGCGAGCCAATTGAATCAACACAAACATAATATCTCCCAATTCCGACTCCTGCGCCGCCCGATCCTCGTGTTTTAGAGCGTGTTCAAATTCCGCCATTTCTTCATGAAATTTATCCCAAACGCCCTCTACATTGTCCCAATCAAAACTCACTTCCGCAGCTTTTTGAGAGATTTTTGCGGCGGCGGCGATGGGAGGCAAAGTGCTGGCATAACGGCTCATTTTTGAGGCTAAAGTTGGCGGCTTTTCAGCAGTTAGGCCTTTTTCTACTGCTTTGATTTTTTCCCAGTTTTCGTTAACTTCATCCACGCTGTTAACTTCTACATCCCCGAAAACGTGGGGATGTCGCCGAATCAGTTTTTCGGTAATGCCCCCAGCGATTTCGGCGAAGGTAAATTGATGGGATTCGCTGGCAATTTGAGCTTGCAGAATTACCTGCAACAGCAAGTCGCCCAATTCTTCGACGATCGCCTCTCGATCTCCTTTGCGAATGGCGTCGGCGGTTTCATAAGCTTCTTCGATGATGTGAGGAATTAGGGTTTCGGGAGTTTGGGCTAAATCCCAAGGACATCCGCCGTCGGGCGATCGCAATTTAGCTACAACTTCTATCAAGTTTTCGAGTGCAGCGAGCGATCGACTGTGAGAATTTGACATCGGAATTCACCTATTAGATTTGGTAGACGTGCGGCGGGGAGCTTTGATTTTGCGCCTCTTAATTGTCTGAGGAGGGCGCAACCCGCTCAATCCTTTCTTTTTGAATCTTTTGTAAGCCGAGCCTCCCCAATCGCTCAAATAGTGGCTCATCGCGCCCAATTCGAGGCCGATGTAAATGGCTAACAATTCGATGTAGTGTTCCAAGATTGATCGACCGTAACCCAAAACCGCATCCTGCCAATTACCGGCTAAGTTGCCAATTTTTTCGGCGATCGTCAATCCCAACACTCCCACAACCGCGATCCAGGTAGCGAGGTACAAGATTCGCAAAGCAGTGCCAATCAGAGGGCCGTGAGACCAGACAGAGCGATGGCGCAGGCTTTTTTGGTAGGGGAGCCAAATAAATTTGAACCATCCCCAGCGCTGATACTGGCAGGAGTAGATATCTAAATCCGGGCCAAACATCAGCCCGCCGACTAAGAAGCTGCCGGAAACGAGCAAAGTCAGCTTGCTGCTCTGAGTATGGCCAAAGGTGACGCCTGCCACTAGGGGCAAACACCATAGGGTTATTCGATCGTGGGTGCGGCCAGAGGGCATTTAAAGTTTATGATTTTTTTTACTTGATCTTTCTGAGTTACTGTGATATGATAAATCCCTGTGAGTGCAATTGGGTGATTAGCTCAGTGGTAGAGCGCCTGCTTTACACGCAGGATGCCGTAGGTTCAAATCCTACATTACCCATCCGATAACTCAATATCAACAGTTTCAGCCGTTTTTAGCCGTCAAGCCGAGAACGGCTTTAACTGTGACTGTTGACGGTTGACTTGTGAATTTGGTGACGACTAAATTTAACATTCTGTGGCGGATGTCTCATAAGTTGGCACCCAATGCTAGAAAATTAATTTATTGATTTTCTTTTTTAGAACCGTGTATATGAAGCCTAAAATAACCAGCCTGATCGCCTGGAAACAAGCTGAACTGCTGATGCAGCCCGCGATGATCCGAGTGCTCGACAACATCCGCAAACAACTAGAGGAGTCAGTTTGGACGGGTACTTATCAAGAAGTGCAGATTCCCATTCCTGGCTATCAACTACTTTTAGAGCTTCAAGGCGAGCAAAGATGTGTCGATATTTGGGAACTTTGCTATCGAGTCTGCTTTGTCAACTACCAGCCAGCTCACACTCAAATCCAAAGCCAAGAAGTTGTAATTGATACTAGCTTGATTGATGATGAGACTGGCGATGTAGATTGGAATCGTCTTGATGCTAAAGCCAGCCAATTAATCCAAGAAATATTCGCTAATTTGGACAAATAGTCAGTTGTCAGTTTTCAGGAAAGCAGTAGTCAACAGTCAACAGTCAACAGTCAACAGTCAACAAAATTTTATGGTGATTCAGGAATTGCACGACATTCAAGCAGCGGCGGGTGCTACTTTTGCAGAGTTAACAACCAAAGAAATTGTGCCAGTCAGTTTTGGTAACGACGCAGAAGCGATCGCAGCAACTAAAAAAGGTGCGGCTTTGTTCGATCGCACTCACTGGGGACGCATTCAAATCTCAGATAGTGATCGCCTGCGGTTCTTGCACAATCAAAGTACCAATAACTTCAATATACTCAAACCCGGTCAAGGCTGCGACACCGTTTTCGTCACATCCACCGCCCGGACGATCGACCTCGCCACCGCTTATGCTACAGAAGATGCCGTACTGCTGCTAGTTTCAGCCAACCGCCGCCGCCAACTGCTGGAATTGCTCGATCGCTATATTTTCCCAATGGATCGCGTAGAATTAACAGATCTAACCGATACAACAGTTGCTTTCAGTCTCCTCGGCTCGGAAAGCAGTAGCTTACTAGAAAAACTCGGAGTTACCGAACTTGAAAATCAACCTTACGCTACTCACAAATTGATAAAAACCCCCCCTCTTTCCCCCCCTTACCAAGGGGGGGTTCGAGTTGCGGTTGGTAGTGGTTTAGCCACTCCTGGATACACCTTAATTGCGCCAGCAAGCGATGCAGCCCAGTTATGGCAGGAATTAGTCAAAGCTGGGGCCGTACCGATGGGCGATCGAGTTTGGGAACAACTGCGAATAGAACAAGGACGCCCCGCACCCGATTTTGAACTCACAGACGATTACAACCCCCTAGAAGCCCGTCTTTTACACACGATTACCTATGAAAAAGGCTGCTACATCGGTCAAGAAACAATTGCCCGTTTGAACACCTACAAAGGAGTAAAACAGCAACTTTGGGGCGTGCAGTTGAGCGGTGCGGTTGAACCCGGAACAGCAGTCACAATCGGAGAAGAAAAAGTCGGCAAACTCACCAGTTTTACGGAAACTGAATTCGGCTTTTTTGGTCTTGCTTACATCCGCACAAAAGCGGGCGGCGAAGGACTGAAAGTGCAGGTAGGAGAAATGACCGGGGAAGTAGTAAACGTGCCTTTTTTAAGTTGCTAAGTTTTGGTTTGTAGTGAGGACTTTATTCCTCATAATTTTATGATGATTGAATTCCTCACTACGAACTTATAGGGGGTGTTGTACTGAACATCATAAGCTATAGCAATCCTCGCATCATTTGTGAATTTCTTACTCCCTCCCCTTGGTAAGGGGAGGGTTGGGGTGGGGTAAAAAGTTTACGACTCCTGGAAGGATTGCTATAGATCAGTATTTAAATTGCACGTCAACAAATAATCAAACTCTTGTGGGTCTTTGCTCCGATGCCGCCGCAATTACATCATACATCTGACCGAACAAAGTAACTTCTACAATTACATATTCAGTCTGCTGCAAAATCTCAGTTGCTCCCGCTAAAACATCTAATTCCTGTCCGTCTACATCAACTTTAATTAAATACGGGCTTGGCAAATTTCTTTCCCTGCATATTCCATCCAGGGTAATTGCTGGTATGTTTCTCAAATAAGGATCGCTGCTGTCATTAACGCGATGTTCAGAAATTGAAGAATGCAACATAGAGGGACTGACGTTAAGCGTGAAAACTCCCGCTTCTTTGCTCGCTGCTGCAATAATGTATTCTGCACTTTTGAGTTTGCGGCAAATTTTGGCGAGATAAGGTTCATTTTAGGCGATGGGTTCAATTAGCAAATGTCGCGAATTGGGGAAAGTTTCGTAAAGGTTAAAAGTTCCCAATGCTGCGCCGACATCAATCACAGTTTTGGGTTCAAAACCTAACTGTTTAGCCAGCAGCAAGCTGCCTGACATGGAGTTTCTGATAATTCCTGTTTGTTGTTCGCTCACAATTTTTATCCTGATTTTAATAAGATGGATTAACTTAATATTACGTCTGGCAGCAAAATTATTATATGTCATTGCGAGGAACGAAGCAATCGCAATCATCTGCGATTGCTTCGTTCCTCGCAATGACGGATGAAGCTGCGATACAATAAATGAAATGTGTTAGAAATTGGGCGAACGGTAGGGTTTATTTCTCAACCTAACCTGCTACTATTTCGCCGACTTCTGCGCCTTTTTTTCCGATTCTACTAATTGCAAAGCTTCGTCAAGAATTACCCGTGCTTCTTCAGCTTTTCCCCTAGCTTCTCGATAGCGGACATTAGCTTGAGCGAAATTTTTGAGAACCTTGAAACCGTCTTTGAGACGACCAATTTCCTCGGCAGTCACAGCCTCATCTGTAAACAAAATATCGATCGCCTCCCGGATTTTTAGGGCTTCTTCGCGGGATTCCATCACCTTCAATTTGAGACTTGCCAAATTGCTCAAAATCTGCACTGCTTCAGTAATTGCGTCCTCACCGTCAGACACAGAAGCATCTTCGATCACTTCAACAAACTGCTTGGGCCCAAATCCTTCTGCGAGCTCTGTAGGTAGCTTACCTTCATCCATCAGCAGCATCAGCCGATCCATCGCTTCTTCGCGGGCTTTCGCTGAATCTTTCCCTTTGACAGTTAAAATAATTTCGGGGCTTTGAGGAAGTGTATAACGAACCATATTTTGACCACAAGTATGCGAAAACAATTGAATGATATTTTATCTTGATTCGATCGCCTGTTGCAGCTATCCATCCGCCCCATTACCAGAAAGAATTGGTTTAAAGCCTGAACCCTTGTAGGGAGAGATTAAAATCAGACTATTGATTACTCCAATCCTCGGACTTCTTTTGTCAAGTGCTGTCAACCCAACGACCTGCTCCCCTCGGCTTCGCTCAGGCCAAGCTGTCAACTGTCAACTGTCAACTGAATGAACAACCGCTTGCCAAAAATTTACAAATATACACTCAAAAGGAACCCTCGACCATGAAAGATAAAATTCTTAACTTCCTCAACTTGATTCTAGTAGCGGATGTGTTTTTCGTCTTTGCTATTTTTGCGTGGTTTATGATCGCCGTAGTTGGGCGATCGACCGGAGTGAATCTCGGTTTCGATTTATGGTACAGTCTGTGGCAGCCCGTATTTAATCCCGCTCTAGGAATTCTCATGGGCGGTGCAATTCTCAGTGGCATCATTAACCAAGTTTCTAAACGCCTCAATCCCAAGTAGGATTTATGTTGTATTTGAGACGGTGATTTGGGAGGCTAGAGCCACTAAATTACGTCGCAAATAAGGATTGGACGATCTGGATCTAAAAATATCAACTCATGTTCTGAGTAACAAAAGTCTGGCATAAATTATGGGAGAACAAAAGTGTATCGGCATTCTCACTAGCGGAGGTGATTGTGCAGGCTTAAATGCAGTGATACGAGCCGTTGTCTACCGCGCAACGGGAACTTACAATTGGAAAGTAATGGGAATTCGTCAAGCCACCAACGGATTGATGAGTCGTCCCCCGGAAGCAATTCCCTTGAATATTGAAAAAGTAGACTCTTGGCTCACCATTGGCGGTACAATGCTGGGCACGACAAATAAGGGCAACCCTTTTGCTTTCCCGATGGCTGACGGGACTGTGCGCGATCGCTCTGATGACATTATCGAAGGCTATCATCAACTGGGTTTGGATGCCTTAATTGTCATAGGTGGCGATGGCAGTCTCGCCATTCTCAGGAAGATTGCCAAACAAGGCAATTTGAATTTAGTTGCTATTCCTAAAACTATTGATAATGATGTCGGAATTACCGAGCGTTCGATCGGTTTTGATACTGCTGTCAATATTGCCACAGAAGCACTAGACCGCTTGCATTTTACTGCGGCCAGTCACAGCCGCGTGATAATTGTTGAAGTCATGGGACGCGATGCCGGACATATTGCAATTAGTGCCGGAATAGCTGGGGGAGCTGATATAATTCTGATTCCCGAAATTCCTTACAAAATTTCCCAAATTTGTGCCAAAATCAAAGAACGCCAAGACCGTGGGAAAACCTACTGTTTAATTGTAGTAGCGGAGGCAGTTCGCACAGAAGCAGGCGAATTAGTAATGCACACAAATCGCTTAGGTCAAAGTCGATTAGGCGGAATCGGTCAGTATTTAGCTGATACAATTTCTGAATGTAGCGGTGCAGAAACCCGCGTCACCGTTTTGGGACACACTCAACGCGGGGGAACACCTTCTTCGCTAGAAAGATTAATTGCTTCTGCTTTTGGTGTCGCAGCAGTTGATTTAGTTGCCGAAGAGAAATTTGACCAGATGGTATCTTGGCAACAGCGAGAAGTTGTCAGCGTTCCATTGGAAGATGCGATCGCCAAATACAGACCTGTAGACTTCAACGGTACTCTGGTTAAAACGGCCCGCGGTTTGGGAATTTGCTTGGGAGATTAGACAATTATTCGTCCTAGTTCTCAAAGAGTAACAAGAAGGAAAGAAACCGGGTTTTTTGGTGATAGAGGGTTTTGGGCTAGTATTTAGTTAAAAAACCCGGTTTCTGGCCCCATGTTTTTCACTTTCCCATCAGAAAATCATCGGCGTTTATTTGTGTCGATCGACTTGACACCTGCGATCCTGTGATTTATGCAGAAAGTAGATTTGGCACTTGTCAAAAAACTTGAGGGTGTAATCCGCACGGGTAGCCCGCCTGCCAGTTTCGATATCGCAGGGGTACGATGGAATATAGGGACAAAGACCAAGCCCGTTAAGGTTAAGCTTGGCAATAATACCCACAGGAAGGTAAAAATGACACTTAACTTGCGGCGACCGATTTTAATAGGCGGAATAGGACTTTCAGCAGCGCTGTGGCTGCTGGAAACTCTACAGCATTCGGGTTCAGAAATGGGCGAAACGGCACTCATCGGCTTGGCGGCTGCCGGTGCGGGGTATTGGTGGTGGAAGCAACAATCCCCCAAACTCGAACTCGTACTCCCGGAACCCCTGGCGAACCGGGAAGCAGCCGAAAAAGCGATCGCCACGGCATCCGCAGCCATTAATTTGCTAGCTCAGGAAGCTCAAAACTCGGCAAATCCGCCTAATCTAACAGCAAAGCTCGATCGGCTCAGAACCGAATTAGACAGACAAGATTTGCGGATTACCGTAACTGGCGGCAAAGCTGTCGGCAAAACTGCCTTAATTCAAGTTTTAAATTCTAATTGGGCATCTCAACACCCGCAAAAGCTGAGTTTTCCAGAAACAGCACCGCTATTTGCTAATACAAATACCGATGCCAAAATCGGCGGTGATTTAGTGCTGTTTGTGACAGCGGGCGACATCACAGATTCCGAATTTAAAACATTATCTCAGCTAGCTGCAGCAGGTCAGCGTGTGCTGCTAATCTGGAACAAACTAGACCAATATTTGCCAGAACAGCAGTCGCAGGTTTTGAACTCTTTGCAGCAGAAAATGCAAGGAATATTGGGGACAGAAGATATAATTGCGATCGCAGCTTCCCCGAATTCTATTAAAGTGCGGCAGCACCAAGCGGACGGCACATTTAAAGAACGCATCGAAAATCAAGTCTCTCAACTTGAGCCACTGACGGAAAGATTGACTAAAATCTTAACGGAAGAACGGCAACAGTTGGTCTGGGCGAGTGCAGTGCGCGAGGCTGCAAGTATCAAATTAGAGGCAAAAACCTTATTAAATGCAGTCAGGCGCGATCGATCGATTCCCATCATCGAACAATATCAGTACATCGCCGCCGCCGCCGTTTTTGCTAACCCAGTTCCCGCCTTAGACTTGCTAGCAACAACCGCCATCAGCACCCAACTCGTCATCGATCTCGGCGCTATCTACCAGCAAAAGTTTTCCTTAGACCAAGCTAAAACAGTAGCGGGAACTTTAGCAACCCAAATGTTCAAACTGGGATTAGTAGAACTGTCTACCCAAACTATTACTGGACTGCTGAAAAGCAATGCCGTCACCTATGCAGCAGGAGGCGCGGTGCAGGGAATTAGTGCAGCCTACTTCACCAGAATAGCAGGACTGAGTTTAATTGAATATTTCTCAACTCAAGAATTGGAAAATGCTGCCAAAGGCATTTTCAATCTCGACCAGTTGACTAAAACTTTGCAAGCAGTATTTATGCAAAATCAGCAAGTTTCCTTCTTGCAATCTTTCGTCAACCAAGTGGCGAGTCGCCTTTCATCTCAGGTATCTGGGCCGCAGGCTGTTAATTCGGCCTCCAATTAAATAGGACTGAGGCACGGGCAACCAGAAACCGGGTATGGTTTGTCTGACGATTAGGTCTAGATCCCCCCTAACCCCCCTTAAAAAGGGGGGGACAAGAGAATTCTCAAAGTCCCCCTTCTTAAGGGGGATTTAGGGGGATCTGGCCTCGGGGGTAAACGACAGATATAAATGGTTTGACGCGGTTGTTAACACGCCTTGACAGTGCCGTGTCCCTACCTAATTCCCAAATAAAAAACTAGAAAATTATCAAAAATTGTATTAAAATAAGAAATAGAATGTTATAGTTCGACGCTCAATTATTCTTGCTTAAAAAAGCCGATCGCCAATGGCTGACAATTCCCTTCAAGAAAATCGCTTATCCCTTGCCCGCGCCAGTTTGCGCGAATCCCTGGCGCGCTATTCCCACCTGCGCCAAGGGAAAAAAAACTCGAATAATACAGAATTAGAAGCAGCGCTGCAATATCAGTTAGATATCTTAACTTCCACCTCCGAAAAACTAGACCACAACGTCATTCGCATTGCTACTTTCGGCTTAGTCAGCCGTGGCAAGTCAGCCGTATTAAACGCGCTTTTAGGTCACAAAATTCTGCAAACAGGCCCTCTCAACGGCGTGACTCAGTGGCCGCGTTCCGTGCGCTGGAGTGTGCCCTTATCCTTCCTTGACAGCGACGAATCCCCCCAAACCCCCCCTGGCAAAGGGGGGAAAGGAGGGGTGCAAGTAGAATTAATCGATACTCCCGGACTTGATGAAGTTGGCGGCGAAGTGCGCGGCGAAATGGCGAAACAAGTAACTCGCCAAGCTGACTTAATTCTGTTTGTCGTTGCAGGGGATATCACCCGAACAGAATATCAAGCACTGTGCGAATTGCAAACAGCGCAAAAACCGCTGATTTTAGTTTTTAATAAAATTGACCTTTATCCAGAATTAGACAGAAAAGCTATTTACCAAAGTTTGCAAGCGCTGGGAAATTCAGAACAGTTAGCAGCCGCTGCGCTAACAGAGGAAACAGATAGCGAAAATTTGTCCGATCCCCCAAACAACTCCTCCGATAAATCTACTGCAAAATCACCGCCTAAAACTTCCAAATCATTAGAAATAGTCATGGTAGCCGCCGAACCCGCGCCGGTGCAAGTGCGGGTGGAATGGTCCGACGGAAGAGTAACTAACCAATGGGAGTCGCCACCCCCGCAGATAGACGAACTCAAACATAAAATTCTCACAATTCTTAACAGAGAAGGTCGATCGCTACTCGCTCTAAATGCTTTAGTTGAAGCTAGAGATGCCGAAGCAAACATTGCCCGTCACGTTCTCAAATTGCGACAAACAGAAGCCGAAGATTTAATCTGGCAATTTGCCAAATATAAAGCTTTGGCTGTCGGTTTAAATCCAGTGGCCTTCTTGGATGTAATGGGAGCAACTGTCGCCGATTTAGCCTTAATTCGCTCTTTATCCAGACTTTACGGTTTACCCATGACTGGTTACGAAGCGGGGAAACTTTGGCAGACTATTTTCTCCAGTGCTGGCGGCGTACTTTTGGGAGAATTGGGTAGCAGTTTTCTGTTGGGATTTGGCAAAAGTGCGGCTGCTGCGGCCCCGCACATTGGCTTTTCTACTTTTGCCGGAGTTGCTGTCACTCAAGCTAGTTTAGCAGCTTACGGAACCTATGCTGTCGGTCGCGCCGCCCAAGTTTATTTAGAAAAAGGCTGCACCTGGGGCCCCCTGGGACAAGATACAGTAATTCAAGAAATTCTCGCCACTATCGAGCGTAATACAATTATCGATCGCCTCCAGCAAGAGTTTAAAAGACCTCTTGCATAAATCCGATCTCGATCCTGCAACCGCAGATGTCAGGCAGATAAACACAGATAAACGCAGATAGTTTCAAGATAGTTTGGGAATGAGTGCAAGAGTTTAAAATATGACACAAACAACAGCCATTACTGAAATTATCCAAACTTTAGCAGATGTTGAATCTCGATTCAATATTACGCGAACTGAATCGGAGGGATTTTTCCCAGAATGGTATGCAGATTTACCCGAAATTACAGAAGTCGATAAAGCCGCTCTCAATTTAATTCGGCGGCGATATCTCTATCATTTAAATGATGGAAGCCTTACAAAAGGAACCGTTACGCTAATTATGGGTTCGCCTCTATTGGAACGAGCGGGTTTTTACGATCCACCTTTTAAAATGATGGCTGAAAAATCTGTACAAATTGTTTTAGATGACGAGGATGATGAAGTAGAAACTCTCAAGGGAAGGATTGATGTTTTAGTGATGCAAAATCAGTTTTGGGTGACACTCTTAGAGTCGAAGCGCACCACCATTTCAGTAATGTCTGCACTTCCCCAAACACTAGCATACATGACCGCCAATCCCCGCAAGGATAGACCGAGTTTTGCTGCGATGACAAATGGCAGTGAAATTGTATTCGTCAAGCTAGACTTTCAGAATCCGCCTAAATATGACTTATCAAGAATATTTTCACCGCTTCCTCTAATGAACGAACTTTATACGGTTCTTCAAGTCTTGATAAAAATTGGTCAACTGATTGCTCAGCCATAAAAATCGCAGTTGAGTATAAGTTGTCGCGCATTTATTTTGTGCACTTATTTTCATAAAAACCATTGTGGGCGGTTGCTCCTAGCCCGCCCGAAAAGTTTAATCTAAATACACAACAGCTTATTATCGTCTGGCAATTCTAACACCTTCCCTAAAATGGGCGATCGTCGCAATTACCGCTATAGAAAAGTAAAATATTCTAATCAGCCAAAAACACACCCGCATTGACCAAGAAACAATAGTCGGAGCAATTCCTGTGAACTGTACAAATCTGGAATTAACTTTTTTTTCAAAGCTGTCAAGGTCTTTCATCTCCGATTGTTTCGTCGGAATAACCGGAAACTGACCAGTATATACGTAATAACCGATAAAACCAGGCAATCCTACTTTTCTATTCAAAAATGAGTTAGTTAATGTTGCAGTTTGCGGAGGCGATAATTTATCGGATTCTCCTACTTTTTCCAGCCAAGAATTATATCTGATGGCTGGCGTAATCATGAAAACTAAGGGAACTATAACTATCAACAAAGCTGCACTAATTTTGCGACCGTATTTAGGGTGTAGAAGATTTGTCGCCACACCCACTCCCATACCGATAAATGCAAATATCAATATATTTAACAGTTCAATAATTTCGATGCCCCTCAACAAATCGCCGATAATCAGAATTGTATATAATAATTTGTCTGCCAGTAGCAAAGCTGCCCACTTGATGAGCATTGAAACGCCTACAATAGTAGCTACAATTGCCACATACCCGATGCCACCTAGAACGTAAAGTAAAATTGAACCGGCTTGTTTTAATGATTGCATGGAATTATTCACTAAGTGAAAGTTTAGGAGTCTGATTGAAAAAAAATTTTGAAATTTTTGAGCAATCTGGAGTTCCAAATTTGATTTTGAAAAGAGATTAGTTTGACATCTTGAAATCAATCTAAAATCTACAATCTACAATCGATCGACAAGTTCCCGCGCCGCCGCTTTGGTGACTTGTGCGATCCGTTCTTTCACAACATCCTCTTCGATCGCCCTTTGGTCTGTTTCTTGTTCGCGATCGATCCCCAACCATAAAAGATACTCGATATTACCGGCCGGGCCAAGTAAAGGCGACCACGTTAAGCCTTTTTCCTGCCATCCTAAAGCTGTGGCTGCCTTCCACACTTGAAAAATCGCATCAGCTTGAGTTGCTGAGTCTCGCACTACGCCTTTTTTCCCGACTCTCTCGCGCCCTACCTCAAACTGCGGCTTTACCAGCAACACCGCTTCTCGCGGTGATACCAACAATTCCCACAGCGCCGGTAAAATCTTATCCAGGGAAATAAACGACACATCTACTACCGCCAAATCTGCATAAACCCCTATGGGCAACGAATCTTGTTCCCCCCCTTGAGAAGGGGGGGCTGGGGGGGGTGAATTCCCGTAAAGCTCAGCAGCAGTCATGTACCGCAAATTGGTGCGTTCTTTCAAAATTACCCTCGGATCATTCCTCAAGCCCCAATCTGCTTGACCGTAGCCAACATCTATGCCGTAGACTAGGGCCGCGCCGGCTTGCAGCAGACAGTCGGTAAAACCGCCTGTGGAGATGCCGCCGTCGAGACAAATTCTGCCTGCAACGGGAATTGCAAAAACTTCTAAAGCTTTGGCTAGTTTGTCGCCGCCTCTAGAAACGTAGCGCGATCGCTCTTTAATCTTAATTTTTGCTGCAATGTCAACCTCAGTGCCCGGTTTGTCAACTACCTGCTGGTTGATAGAGACTTTCCCAGTCCGAATCAAGGCCTGAGCTTGCTGTCTGGAACTGCACAAATCTAGGCTGACCAATAATGTGTCTAGTCGCTGTTTAGCCAAGGTTTTTAATCTGTACGGATAGGGTTAAGAACAGTACCAGATTAGCACTTACGCACAAGCCCCACTGCTAATTTTTGGCGATTATTTTGGTTTTGCGATTGTCGCGGGGCGATCGCCCCACCTGACATGATGTGACTGAGATCGCTCTGATTGTGTATTTTTATCACAGATAAACATTCATAGAATCACACAATAATTTTTGTGACTAGCGGATGATTTATATGCAGCTAAAAGCACTACAACTATCACCAGGGCGATCGACAATGAAAACAATTAACTTTCCTATCAGAAATCCTGGCACTTGTCAAGAAAATCCCCTCGCCTTCGTCAGCGGTGACATCATCCATATTCTTTACCCCAACGGCGAAGTAGAAGCAACAACCGTCGCACAAATCGAGCTGCGCCAAACCAAAAATCCCCTGGACAAATGCCTCGTCTGGGGATGTGTTGACGATTTTTAACATTAGTTTCAAACAAGAATGCAATTATAGGGAAGCTCCAAACCCTTAATTCATCAGTCATTCCCAATTATTCAAATTTTTAATCTATAATTTTTAATCTGAAATCTTTAATCTAAAATTGTATAACCCATAAAAAAAGATCGCTTGGAGGCTGTGAGGCCAAAAAAAGCGATCGATCCAACTGCTGCTAACTGCCAGCCACAAATGCAATTTGCGGCTAAAAGAACTAGCAAATTGACTTAAATATCTTGTTCGCTCAATTCGCGAATCAAGTAATCAAAAGGCTGCTCCAAAAAAGGCCCCACAGACAAGCCAGCAGCTTCCACCTGAGCCTTAACCATCTCCTTCATAATGCCAATCCCCATCACCGTCGGGCCAATGGGAACGCTTAGAGAATTGTAAGTTTCGCGCAAACCTTGCAGCACGCGCTCGTCTAGCACGTCGGTACTTCCAGCCACCAAGGCGTAAGTAGCATAGCGCAAGTAGTAGTCCATATCCCGCAGACAAGCCGCGTAACGGCGAGTCGTGTAGGCATTTCCGCCCGGACGGATCAATTCCGGCTGTTCGGCAAATAGCTGAATACCAGCTTGCTTGACAATTGTCGCAGCATTGCTGTTAATCGCCGCCGCAGCCTGTACCCGTGCCGTGCCTGTTGCAAAATAAGATTTCAACCGATCGATACCATCTCGGTCTAAATACCTACCAGCAACATCATAATTTTCAATCAGGCTCGTCACTGCATCGCGCATAAGTTTCTCTCCCAAAAATCTTTATCAATACTTTGCTATCTGAGACAGACCGCCTATTGTAGACTACTACAAATCGGCGTTTGATTAAGATTTGAGATAGGATTTTCACGAAGGGTAGTCTATCCGCGGCAAACTGTCGTAAAATTCAGCCGTTTGCCTTGTATCTTCAGCCGAAAAATCGACAGGGCAAGAATCACGAACTGCCCGGCCGCACTCGGCCCCTATTTCAAAATTTTGTAGCCCTAGATACAAAATAGTGGATACTGAAGGCCTACGATCGCCCAAACAGTCTGAAATCTGCCGTTAGCGAAGCCCTCGAAGAGGATCGCCAAGACCAAACCAATATCAGGAGTAAGTCATGTTCCAGACACCCCAAGAAGCCTTAAACTACATAAAAGAAAATAAAATCCAGATCGTTGACCTGAAATTCATCGATATGCCGGGGATCTGGCAACACCTTTCGCTGTACCACGACCAAATCGACGAAACCGCCTTCACAGAGGGCGTACCCTTCGACGGTTCCAGCATTCGGGGCTGGAAAGCCATCAACGAATCAGACATGACAATGGTCATCGATCCTACCACCGCGTGGATCGACCCGTTCATGGCAGAACCCACCATCAGCTTCATTTGCAGCATCAAAGAGCCCCGCACCGGCGAACCGTACAGCCGCTGTCCCCGCACCATTGCCCAAAAAGCCATAGACTACCTGCTTACGACCGGTCTCGGCGATACAGCATTCTTCGGCCCGGAAGCAGAATTCTTCATTTTTGACGACGTTCGCTTCGACCAAACCCAAAATTCCGGCTACTATTACGTAGATTCGATCGAAGGTCGCTGGAATTCCGGCAAAGAAGAAGCAGGCGGCAACCTCGGCTACAAACCGCGTTACAAAGAAGGTTATTTCCCAGTAGCACCAACCGATACCTCTCAAGACATGAGAACGGAAATGCTGCTGACAATGGCAAAATGCGGCGTACCCATCGAAAAGCACCACCACGAAGTCGCCACCGGCGGTCAATGCGAACTCGGTTTCCGCTTTGCCACATTAGTACAAGCCGCCGACTACTTGATGACATACAAATACGTCATCAAAAACGTCGGCAAAAAATACGGCAAAACCATCACCTTCATGCCCAAACCGCTGTTTAACGACAACGGTTCCGGGATGCACGTTCACCAGTCGATTTGGCAAGACGGCAAACCGTTATTTGCAGGCGATCAATATGCAGGTTTCAGTCAAATGGGACTGCATTACATCGGCGGCATTCTCAAGCACGCACCGGCACTTTTGGCACTCACCAACCCGACGACTAATTCCTACAAGCGTTTAGTTCCGGGCTTTGAAGCACCTGTAAACTTAGCTTACTCTCAAGGTAATCGATCGGCATCAGTGCGGATTCCGTTGTCGGGAACCAACCCCAAAGCCAAGCGGTTAGAATTCCGCTGTCCCGATGCCACATCCAACCCCTATTTAGCATTTGCAGCCATGCTGTGCGCCGGCCTAGATGGCATCAAGAATCAAATCGATCCGGGCGAACCTTTGGACGTGGATATCTACGACCTTTCCCCTGAAGAATTGAGCAAAATTCCTTCGACTCCCGGTTCCTTGGAAGGCGCTTTAGAAGCTTTAGAAAAAGACCACAGTTTCTTAACAGAAACCGGCGTATTTACCGAAGACTTCATCCAAACCTGGATTTCCTACAAACTAGATAATGAAGTCAACCCGATGCGGCTGCGTCCTCACCCCTACGAGTTTGCTCTCTATTACGACTGTTAGAAAATTAAGAATACAAAATTGAAAATGGGAATTATACCATTTTTAATCTTTGATTTTTAATTGAGAAGAACGCCGCCCTTAAAAGTGGCGTTTTTTTGCGGTTTAAAACTTCAGGATTGGGGCCCAGATTCTCCCGTTACCAGACACTATCTGGGCGACACTGTGAGTAGTAGCGCCCATTATAGCCTCCGAGACATTCTCTACAGCTCATTTGTTTGCTTTCTCATCCACAATAGACCTTTTGCCTAAATATTTGATTAATGGGTTAACCGCAGATTTTAAGCGGATAAACACAGATGCAACGCAGATAATTCAATATAGTCTGCGAATGAATGCAAGAGGTCTAATAAACAAATCGTCAGCGGTAGTGCCTTCCTGAACCCGATATATCTTATTCAGAATGAAACGTGTCCGCGCCTCAGCTTTTGGTATGCCCGTAACTTCATCAGGATCGATAGAGAGGGCACTGCCTTCTTTTAATGTACCTTTCGAGTTACTTAAATTGCGATGCTCTTTTCTGCTATTTGCGCGCTGCGAAACTGTAAAGAATGCTCGGTCTCAGAAATATTCGAGGCAGCAGCTAGCGCCCACTTTTGCCCAAACCTAGAACCGCTGCAAAAGCCGTCAAAATTAGCAAAGGCTTGAAATAATGCACAGTTTTCATGCTTATTTGTTTGTCAGGTGCTGCTCTCAGTATAAAGTAGCAATTAGCAATTACCAATGACCAAACGATGTCCGATATTTTTGTGATGATCCGCAATCAGAGTAATAATGCTATGACTTCCGTTGAAGGCATTGCCTTTATTACTTTACTCACTCGGGACGGACGGGTATTGGCCGAAGAGACGGTTGCCTTGATTGAGGCAGATGCGGGGTTTGATGACTTGCCAACAGGACACTATACTGTAGTTGTCAGGCATGAACTGGTTGAACCGCGATCTGCCACCTGGGATGTAACTATCAGCAGTGAAGATCGAGTGATCATGCTGACATTTGTTTACTTAGAGCCCGAACGGGTTCTGCTTCGCATTCTAGCTTCAGTGGAAGAGAGGTTATGAGCATGACAGCTAAAGTTATTCCATCACAATCAATTAAAATGTTTCGCTATCGAGTGCATTTCTTGGCAAAAGACCTTTGGAATGAGAAAAACCCGGTTTGTCGGATGAATCTGGCTTTGCAGTTAGCGGATGCCGCGACAACGCTGGCTAGGTTGGAAGTAGAAGAGGCGCGAAAATTTCAACAAGAGCCTGCTAGTGTTGAGGCTTCAGAGTTTATGGAACCTGAAAAGTTTTGATGGCGCTACCATTGCTTGGGAAAGCACAGCACTTGCGGGGCTAGCAACTCAAAACTATTAGACATCATGCATTCAGTCGAAAAGCACCTGAAAATTATCTGCGTTGATCTGCGTTGCATCTGCCATTATCTGCGGTTTCTGTATCGATCGAAGATTTATGCAATTGCTCGTCTGTAGAAATGCCAGCAAACAAAATTTCTCTGTATAAAATTTCCTCTGCTTGCTACACAAAAACTTCCGTCTTGCGAGGTAATTGGTTGTCGAAAAAACTGCGTTACACTTATACAAGTATCTTTACAAAACAACATAAAAGCATGACTGTTGCCTATCCCCACAAGCTTCGCAACGCTATGGGAGCGCGCGAAATTTTAGCTCAAGTAGTGCGCGATCGCGAAATCCACCTGATCACCCTCAACCGCTACCGCTTCAGCGAACAGCGCAGTTGCAAAGACCTCACCGACTTGATCGAACAGCTAGACGGCGAACCGGCAGAACTCGTGCGCGACCTTTCCCGGCACATCTCCGACGAAGCGCGGCACGCCATGTGGCTGACAGATTTGCTGGTAGACATCGGCCAAAATGTGGGAAAGCCGCCGGGAGTTTCCTACATAGACGAATTTGAAAGGTTGTATGACAGCGAACAACAAGACCCCACCAAAGACCGCGAAGATTTTGTAATTTCTTCCCTCGCCGCGATTAACGTCACCGAGAAGCGGGGATGCGAATACTTCTCAGCGCACATCCACGCCCTCAAAAAGGCTCCCCAAACCGACGAAAACGTCAAAATCCGCGAAACCATCGAAAAGATTTTTCCCGAAGAAGCTGGTCACGTCCGCTGGGGGAATCGCTGGCTGGGCGCAATTGCTGCTAAAAGCCCGGAACACCGCCAGAAGGTGGAACAGGCAAAACGCAAGTATGTGGCGATCGAACAAGCAGCATTTGAATCGGGAATGGATATCATGCTGGGGGCAGAACTCCGCCGCGTCACCCGCTTGGTAGACATTGCCAACACGATGCCGATGTGGGAACGCCCGCAATATTTGATGGAGCGCTTGCCAGCAACCCTGCTCGCCCCCGACTTGCAAATGACCAGGGTCGATGTAGCTCAGCGCGCCTGGAACCGCGACCCGCAGGCATTTGTGGAGAAATTTGTGCCGATGTTCCTCAACGGCTTGAATACCATTGAGAAGAAGCCGGCGACTAAGCCCAAGGCTTAAAAACTCGCGCACCTGGTTGAAACCGCTTTGCCAGTCAAACTTGCGTCTGCCTCCGCAAACAAGCGAGATTAACTGGTTCCGAGGCTATGCCTCGGAACCAGTTATTTAAAGTCATCATTTTAAGCTTGAGCAATTGACATACTCACCGACTATCAGGTGCGGTGATTCTTGACACTTCATCGAAACTTGCTAGCGGACTAGACTTACTGTCTCTGGGCGCCCGTTTAAAGTCTCCCAATGCCCTATGGCGACTATCAAAATCTTTCAATTGTTGAAATTGAAAATGTATCAGTGCATTCAAGGTTGGATTCCACCATTGCCCTACATCTGCTTCCCCGGATCTACTTCAGGCTCGGTTTCTTGCCTACTAATTTTCAGCAATATCGACTGCAAAGTTGGGTGGGTTGTTTAGACCACTTCTATTACAGCACAAGTTTTAGGAAAGCCGTCCTAAAAGGACGGGGCTTTTACCCAAGTTTTCGGTAAACTGATTATTGGAATAGTTTTCCGTCTAAATATAATCATGACTACCAGCGAGCCGAACATACAAACAGCTTCCGCAGAAAGCCTATCGAGGGAAAGCGCGATCGCCTCTGAGCAGGTCGAAAAAGCCACAGCCGTCACCTATGCAGAAGAAATTGAAACTGTCATCGCCAGCATGGCTGTAGACCAAAAAGTGATGGTCGGTCAAAATGAAGCTGGCGGACATCTTTGGAAGTTTAAGTACGGCAGTGTTGAAGTGTTCGTGCAACTCACGGGCGAAACCGAAGATGATACTTTGACTGTTTGGGCTTTTGTACTGCAGTTGCCGGCGAAGAATGAAGCTCAATTAATGCGGAAACTTCTAGAAATGAATTGGCTGTCTACTTTGGAATCTCATTTTGCCATTGTTGACAATCAAGTTGCGGTAATATCGACTCGGACGATCGCCGAAATCTCGACCGGAGAAATTTCTCGGGTGATTACTATTGTCGCCACGATCGCCGATGACAACGACGATATTCTGCAAGCAGAATTCGGTCATTAGTCATTAGTCATTAGTCATTAGTCATTAGTCATTAGTCATTAGTCATTAGTCAGCAGTCAGCAGTCAGCAGTCAACAGTCAACAGTCATTAGTCAACAGTCATTAGTCAGCAGTCATTAGTCAGCAGTCAACAGTCAACAGTTAACAGTTAACTAATATGCAGGCCCTGCGATCCAAGCAATAGTGATTCCCAGCCCCAAACCGACAAGCACTTGAAAAGGAGTGTGTCCCAGCAACTCCTTCAGGCGAGCCTCATTCAGGTTGTGATCTTCCTCAAAAAACTCGTCAATAATTTGGTTGAGGATGCGAGCTTGCTTGCCTGCTGCTTGGCGGACGCCTGCTGCGTCGTACATCACAATAATTGCAAAGATCGCAGCGATCGCAAAATCTGGACTTTCCCATCCCATAGTTTGTCCCACTCCCGCAGCCAAAGCGCCCACAAAAGACGAGTGAGCGCTGGGCATTCCCCCCGTTGTTACCAAATACCGAAGATTAAACTTGCGATTTTTGACCAACTCGATCGGCAGCTTCATGATCTGAGCCGCCAGACAAGCGAGCAAAGCAACCACGAGTACATGATTGTTTAATATGCCGCTGCAAATTTCCTGCATAGTGTTTGGTATTTCTAGTTACTGCGGCTGGTAATAAAATCGGCGATCGCCAGCAGCGGTAGAGCTTTGCTCCCAAACACTGCCAATTGAGCCTTAGCATCAGCAACAAGCTGCGAAGCTTGGCGCCGAGACTCCTCAATTCCCCACAAACTCGGATAAGTGACTTTTCCTGCTTGAACATCTTTGCCAGCAGTTTTGCCCAGTTCTTCTTGGGTAGCAGTAATATCCAGAATGTCGTCAATGATCTGGAAAGCCAGCCCAATATTTTGAGCGAAACGAGACAGCCGCTGCAAATCCGCAGCAGACGCCCCAGCCAGAATTGCCCCACAAACTACGCAGGCTTCTAACAGCGCGCCAGTTTTGTGAGCGTGAATGTAATTCAAAGTTTCCAGAGAAACATCTGTCTTTCCTTCCGATTCCAAATCAACCACCTGGCCGCCTACGAGTCCTGCAGCGCCGGATGCCCGCGCCAAATGGGCGATCGTCTGCAACACCTGCTGGGGGGGTACGTTCTGAGTTTTAGTGGCGATAAATTCAAAAGCATAGGTCAACAAACCATCGCCAGCCAAAATGGCAATATCCTCGCCGTAGACTTTGTGGTTCGTCAGTTTGCCACGCCGGTAGTCGTCATTGTCCATTGCCGGCAAATCGTCGTGAATCAGCGACATCGTGTGGATCATTTCCAAAGCGCAAGCTGTCGGAATTGCCATAGATGTAGTGCCGCCGGCCAGTTCGCAGCTAGCCAGACACAGGATCGGACGCAGGCGCTTGCCCCCCGCTAGCAGCGAGTAGCGCATTGCTTCGTAAATTTTTTCTGGGTAGATGACCGGGAGTGCACTGTCGAGAGCTACCTCGATCGCCTCTTTTCGCTTTACTAGATAAGTAGATAAATCGAAAGAGGATTCCGGTTGGGACGAACCCATTTCTGTTGCCAATACCATCCCTTGCTCTCTTGTACTGAATAGTTATATGGGATATTCTGAGCCGTTCAGGTCGCATCGTGCCGACTTTTACGGCAGTAGTTGCTCGAACTCCGAGCATCAATTAATCATTCTACGGGTGTTGTTGCACAGAAAATCTTTGAGTTTTGATAACTTTGTCAAATTACCAGTCAATCTAAAATTTACAATCTCAAATATGAAATCCGCTGATTTGTCGGGCGACTTCCAAGAACCGCTGCACCGCCGCCGTTGGATCGCTGCGCCAAATTAGGGCGATCGCCACAATGCAGGTTGATTCTGGCAAAGATTTGTAAACAACCCCGCTGCGCTGGAAATTTTGCATCGATGCGGGGACGATCGCCACCCCCATCTCGGCAGCTACCAGACTCACAATGGTTTGCATTTGAATGGCTTCTTGAGCTGCGATCGGGCTAAAACCGGCTTGCTGACAAAGACTGACGATCGCATCGTACAATCCCGGAGCCTGGGATCGCGGAAATAAAATGAACGGTTCGGTAGAGAGTTCGCGTAATTCTACCTGCGCGCGATCGGCCGCCGGATGCGTTTCTGGCAGTGCCACGATCAGCGGTTCTCGAAAAACGATTTCAGAATTTATCCCGTCTTCCTCAACGGGAGGGCGCACGAAGCCGATATCAATGCGCCCTTCTCGCAGCCGCTGCAACTGTTCGTTTGTCGTCAATTCGTGCAGTTCCAGCTTGACGGCGGGACACCGAGTGCGAAACGCCTGCAAAATCGCTGGAACCACGTTGTGTGCTGCAGAACTCACAAAGCCGATCGTCAGTTGGCCGAGTTCGCCCCGACTTGTCTGTCGGCCGAGTTGAATTGCTCGATCGACTTGCTGCAGAATTTTCTGTGATTCCTCAAAAAAAAGCTGTCCCGCTTCCGTGAGCACAACCGTCCGCTTCGTGCGTCGAAACAATTGAAATCCCAACTCTGCCTCCAAATGCTGGATTTGTTGGCTCAGCGGAGGTTGGGCAATATGCAGTTTTTCCGCTGCGCGAGTGAAATTCAATTCCTCTGCAACGGCAATGAAATAACGCAAATGCCGAAGTTCCATAGCTCCCCAATCATTAATACTTTAAAAGTATAAGTGGTTAGTTAAACATATATTGGACATTTATGAAGACATTTCATACAGTGATTAATAGGCGAAGTTGAGAATTAAACAATGGCTAATTTGGATATCAAAATTAGAGAAGCAGAACTTGCTGACTTGGAAACTATTCTGACTTTTATCGCGCAAAAAAGCGAGTTCGATGGAGCGAAAACTTTGTTAGCAGCAACCGCAGAGCAATTGCAGCAAGCTTTATTTAGTCAACCTCCGCTAGTGCGGGTATTGTTGGCAGAAATTGAAGGAACTGCGGTAGGATTTGCTATGTTTTATGCTACCTATTCAAGTTTGTTGACGCAGCCTTGTCTGTGGCTTGATGATTTATTTGTGCAAGCTCCCGTGCGCGGTATGGGAGTCGGTACAGCGCTGTTAAAGTATTTGGCAAAAATTGCTAAGTCAACAAATTGCGGGCGGATTGAATGGACTGTTAATGCTAATAATGCGCCGGGAATTGCTTTTTATGAAAAGCAGGGAGCGCGGATTTTGAAAAATATTAGAGTTTGCCGTATTGATGGGGATGGAATTGGTCTGCTTGCTGGCAAATAATTTAATAACGAACCGCGTGTTCGTCTCAGAAACACGGTTGATCGCTACACTCTTCAACCCGCGCACCATCAGGGTTTTGCTTGTATATAAGCGGTTTCAACCGCCCTGTGTAATTTACAATTTGAGGAATTTCAAATGTCACAATATTCTTGGAATACATCTCTTTACGAGAAAAATCATGCTTTTATTTGGCAGTACGGTGAATCGCTTTTGGAGTTACTCGCTCCGAAGGCGGGAGAACGAATTCTGGATTTGGGCTGCGGTACGGGACAGTTAACTGCAAAGATTGCTGAAAATGGTACTTTAGTGCAAGGTATTGATTCATCTTTGTCGATGATTTCCACGGCAAAATTTAACTATCCTCACATTAACTTTGTGGCTGCGGATGCTAGGGATTTTCAAGTAGAAGAGCCGTTAGATGCTGTGTTTTCTAATGCTGTTTTGCACTGGATAAAACAACCGGATGCTGCGATTAATTGCGTGGAAAAAGCGCTGAAGCCTGGAGGGCGTTTTGTGGCTGAGTTTGGCGGTAAGGGGAATGTGGGGGCGATCGTCCGGGCGCTTTTGAGTGTTTTGTCGGAAATTGGCTGCCAGGAGCCTGAAGCGCTTAATCCTTGGTATTTTCCGAGTATTGGCGAGTATGCTGGGCTTTTGGAAAAGCAGGGATTTGATGTGGGTTATGCGGTTTTGTTCGATCGACCGACTCCCCTAGAAGGTGGCAGCGCGGGTATGGTAAATTGGATTGAGATGTTTGCTGGCGGGTTTTTGTCGGGGTTGTCTGATGATGTGCGTGAAGCGAAGCTATCCCGTAGGGAATCGCAGGTAATTAACTCCGTTGAAGAGCGTTTGCGATCGGCGCTGTACCGCGATGGTAATTGGATTGCAGATTATCGCCGAATTCGCGTTGTTGCTGTCAAAAATTCCTATTGACTCAATAAACATCGCAACAACCCGGTTTCTTTGATAAACCGGGTTGCTAAACACAGAGCTTAGTTTAAATCTGTTCTTCCCCTTGATTAAAACGCTGAATTCCTTCATTTTCCTCTACGCGTACAATAGCATCTTTGGGAATATTGAGGATGCCTGTAAATGAATTTTGGCTTACTTTCAAAGCTTGTTCCTTATTTTTGTGTTCGGCAAGTTCGCGCTGTAAATTGTCAATAGTCTGTTGAAAGCGAGTGGCTTGTCTGAGCATTTCTTGTTCTGAAAAATCCAGCAATTGAATCAAATTGGCAACTTGATGTTCCAGTAACTGGGTTTCGGCAAAATTGTTATTATTAACAAAACTTTTAGAATTTTCTGAATATTCAAAAACACTTTGTTCGTCGGGGATGGACAATGCTGTTTTGACACTAAGTGCCAAATATTTAAACATTTCAGCCGTGCTTGGGGGAATTTTAACTTTCAGGAACATCACTACCGCAAACAAACTTCCTGACGGCAGAAGTCCCCCAAATCCCAAGACAGACTTGACTTGGTAGGGGATAATTAAGGAATTTTGCTCAGGAATAAAGCGGCTGCCTTTTGCTTCTGATACGTGAAAAATATTTAATACTGCGGGCTCTAATTGCAGGAACCTTTCTGGCTCAATTCCGAGGAATGTAGGAATGTCTAAACCGAACTGCCTGATTATTTCCGAAATCGCCGGCATTTGAGCCACTAATTTTGTGCTAACTAATGGAATAGCTGTATTTTCTACTGCTGTGTGCCGAGAATTCCACTGCGGTTGTGTGCCTGCGGCTGCTAGCAGAGTCCAACATTTCATGTCGGCGGCGGGAGAATTGCCCTTCATCAAGCGGCGGGCGGATTGTTGCAATGAGTCTTCTAATTCCCCGTAGGGATGAGTTTTGAACAAACGCACTAAGGCACAGGTATTTTCTCCTGTTTGCGAGTCGCAAAAATGTTGGTAAATATAGTTAACAATTTTCTGGCTGCTGGCTTCCATACTAGCAGTATTTCTGCCTAAGTGGCGCAGGACTAAGCTGCATTTAGCCATGTCTTGCGGGGTAAATAAGGTAATATCGTACATTCAAAAACGCTCTCCCAGAACTCAAACACTCTTTTCCATTTATCGTTAAGGTCGCTAACGCATCCGGAATCCTACTGAGAGTTTTGAACAAAGTGTTAGTGAAAATATGGAGAACATTTGCCCGCCAAATGCAGTGGTTGTATGGCAGGATACAGAAATTAAGATTAAAGCAAAAAAAGTCTATTCCCTAGGGTAGGTCACAGGGACAGAAAAGCCGATGTACAATTTATAAAATAATTTTTTACGAGAACTCCCCCAGAGGAATTAAAGAAACGGGGTTTTTCACCGGATATGCCTCGCGTTTTACAGGGCATTTTCGTAGATAAAAGTCGGTTTCTCGGTAAGCCATATTCACCGAAATCCTAGAAACTCAAGCTGCTATTTTTGTGGCGGGCGATCGCACGCCGATTGATCAAAAATTGGTACAATTTTGTCAGTCTTGGACGCAGAAACCGGGTTTGCTTACAGAGAAAAAACCCGGTTTCTTGGGTATTGGTAAGTAGATGCTGTCTTCAAAACTTTTAACCACCCCAAACAACTCTACTCAGCAGGTGGAGACTTTGCTTCCAGGGCATCTTTAGCAGACAATCCCTGATCTTGAACGCCAAAATACCACAAACTAGCAGCAGCTTCGGCCCGAGTCACCGACTTCTTCGGCTGAAACAGAGTAGTAAAACCAAAAACGCGGCGAATATTCGCTAAGTCTCCATTGTTAAAATCAGCTAAAACTGCCCGCGATGCCTGGGAATCAATCTTAGAAGCATCTTGAAAACCCCATTTTTCTTTCACTCCGTCAATGTTAGCTGTCGGTAAAACTTGACGACTATCTAAAGGCACTTTCCAAAGAATCATTGTTTCGCGAGTTAAAGGTGCATCCGGGCGAAATTTCACATCTTTACTTTCTCCCGAAAGCGAACTCGGAATTACACCGGCTTCTGCTAAACCTTGAATTGCTGAAAAATCCGGGTCTGTTTTGGGTACGTCAGAAAAGGCTGGTTCGCTAGAGTCTACTGCTAATCTAATTTGTTTGGCTTGACGGCTAGCATAAATCTGATTGTTAGCTGCTACTAACCAGCGGGCGTATTCGCGCCGAGTGACAATTTTGTTGGGTTTGGGCAAAGTGCTGGCTGTTTCTAAATTAGCACTTTCTGTTGCTCGCACTTTCAGCACTTCCAACTGAGTTAAATCAGCCACATACTGCCGCAACTGTTGAGGAATTTGGCTTTCTTCTTCGCTAACTTTTGCTGATTTTGGCGAGGCGGATGGCGTTGGAGTAGTTCCCTCTGAATTAGATGGAGTTGGTGAAGCGGTTGGAGATGCGCTAGACTCGGAATTATTAGGTTGGGGACTGGCGGCAATTTCGGGGCTTTCTTTGCTGTAGTCGATCGCAAATTCTGTAGAACCTCCTACTTTCTGAGTAGGAGAAAGCGACACAGTTACCCGCAAATTATCTCGCGTTGCTACCAAAGAACCTTGTCCCTCGGCGGTGGGGCGGCTGACTATTTCCCAGTTGCGACGCCCAAACTCTGTGGAGTAAAAGTTCTGAACCGAATTAACAGGATCTGTGCTTTCCCAGCGCAGCCGCACATTTTTTTGCGACGGATCGGTTTGCCCACCAACTTCGATTAACTCAGCATTAGGATAGAGTGGAATCTCTGTAGGGAAATCGGGAGGAAGTTTGGCGGTAGAGTTTGTCTCAATTGCTTTCGCTGGTGGCGGGGAAGAGAAAACTACTGGGTTTTGTTTTAATTTGGGATCGGCGGCTAAAGATTCTTCGAGGGCCTTGCTGTTGGGGCTGTTTGCACAAGCTGTGACAGCAGCCAGCAGACACACAGCCAGCCAAGTATTTACAGCAACGAGTATATTGGTTTTATTGGTTTTAGTGATTTTAGATCGTCCTTGAGAGTTGCCTCGCCGTTGAGTAAATATAATATTCAGCATAAATCCCCCCTTTGCGGATATATTTCTAGGCTAGCGCAGATCGATCGGGCATATATAATTTTTACCCAAATGAAATTTCTGTATATACTTTTAGTTATTGCTACATTACTTTCATACCCTGTCAAGTTGGCCCGTCCCGCTGCATCTCAACCAGCCCCGCTGCGGATAGCCATTCAGACGCCAGAGTGGCAGCCATTTTGCTCGGCGATGGGTCAGTTTGCGATCGATATGCCGGCAAATCCCAAAATTAATTCAGAAACTTTTTCAAATCAAATTATTGCTCACACATACGGATCGAACTTAAAAAATAAAGAAACTTATTTGCTTCAATATTTTGACCTTGATTTTCGGATGAGGAACAATAATATAAATAATATCAGAATTACTTTAAATAATGCCGTTGATTTTTTCGTCGTGGCAGCGAATGCTAACGTCTTGCAAGTGCGGGATATTTCCCTCGGAGGCTATCCCGGAAAAGAATTTGAGTTTTCAGTCGCTTTCCCCGACTGAACCTGTAGGTGTAGGTCAAGTTTTTTTGGTGGAAACGCGCGTTTACGGCCTGGTTGCCACTACCCCAGAACCAGAAAATGCTCAAAAATTTCTCGACTCTTTTCGTTTGTTTTGAAGCAGGAAGTTTGGCAATGAGTAGTGTAGGAGATTTAACAGATTTAACGGAGAGAGCTTGAGGGAATAAGTCAGAGGTTGCAGGGAAGAGAGAAAAATTAGTTGGGAGTGGGGATCGAATTTATTAATAAAACTTACGCTTGGCAACTGGGTGTTTAGGAAAATATTGGCTTTGGCAACAAAAAAGGTCGCCATCAACCGGGTTTTTGAGTAATAATGTGGTCAAAACTCAATTACGCTCAATTTGACTTAAGACTTTATTTGATTTTTGTACTCTATCTAACGACATAGATGAATTTTACACCCGTGGAGCGATGTAGATACTTGCTCCAGTTTATATATTTAATATAAGGATTTTTAAATCGCAGAAAGCACAAACCAGAAAGCACAAACTAAAGATGCTGTCTTGCTCCATCTGGCTCCCATCTGGCTCAACCAAGTCAGCCTCATTGAAAGCTTACCCGGAGGGTATTAACCTATTATGAACAAACTAACACCAATTCTCCTCAGCGGCATCCTATTATTTGGAGGTGCTGCTTGCAGCGACGGGGCTAAAACTAGCGCTGATGCTCCTAATTCTGCCACAGGAAATACTACTAGCCCGCCCCCAGCCGAGACAGTTCAAAAAACTCAGGGTGACGCAACGAGCGATATTCGCAAAAACCAAGCAAATTCTGATATCAGGGCCAGAGAACAGCGCAACAATGTGACGGGCGGTGATGCCATAAGAGCCGACGGCGACCTCCAAAGTGAAGTGCGCTCCAAGTTAGAAGTAAACATCACTAAAGGTCAGCTAACTGTTGACGCAAAAGATGGGCTTGTCACCGTAGGCGGCACAGTTCCCAATCAAACTGATTTAGCTAAAATTGAGCCACTAGCTAAAGAGATTAAGGGTGTCAAACAGGTGAATGTTACTGCTGTTGTCGCCCCCGCTGCACCCGCATCGCCTAGCAGCAGTCAATAAATTAGAAGGGAAAAGTCCGAGGGAAAGAAGGGAGAAGGATGTAGTTATCTAGGAGAGAAGTCTGAGGGAAGAGGGTAAAGTTTGGCATGGTAAGATTGCTTGCGGAGCGGAGTGCAACGCTTAGGTGACTCTCTAGGGAGATCGGGGTTTTAAGTTAAAGAGTTTAAATTTAATTTTAAATTCACGCAGTCAAAACTCCCGCAATACCTGCAATTTCCCCTTCCCCATTTCCGATTTTCCATCCCGGAGAATTAGTTGGAAACCAACCTGAAGATAGAGCGGGAAGTTATTCCCAGCGACCGATGAAAATTGTTGGGAAAAAATGACTAAATGTGATTGATGGCAGAGCATAAATTCTGTGATTGTGTAAAAGTAGTATATTTTCGAGGAGAAAAAAAATGTCTTTAGGTCAACACAAGCGAGCTGTAGGAGCATTTTCTAATTACCGAGATACGGAACTAGCCCTGATTGAGCTGCAAAGTACCGGGTTTCCGATGAATAAAGTTTCGGTAGTTGGGGAAAATCTCGATCGCGGCGACATTGCGGGCGCTACCGCTGGTAAGAGTACCGACGAGAAAGTGGGCGGTGGCGCAAAAGCAGGCGCGACAGCGGGAGTTGTGACGGGCGGTTTGATTGGGTTACTCGGAAGCATTGGAGCGCTAGCGATTCCGGGAGTTGGCCCGGTGATGGCGGGGGGTGCGATCGCCACTCTGCTGGCAGATACTGTAGTCGGAGGCGCGATTGGGGCTGCAGCAGGCGGTTTGGTCGGCGGTTTGGTCGGCTTGGGAGTTCCCGAAGCAAAAGCTAAAGCTTATAACGATCGCGTCTCGCGCGGTGAATATTTGGTATTCGTAGAAGGAACAGATGCCGAACTTGCCACAGCCGAAGGAATTATGAGCGTGCGGGGCATTCAGGATTGGGGCATTTACGATGTGCCGGCAGACACCGGCCGCAGAGCTGGGGGCCACCAGAAGCGCGCCGTGGGAGTATTTTCAACCCGCCGCGAGACGGAACACGCACTGGGAGAACTGAGAACTACCGGTTTCGACATGAATCGGGTTTCGGTCATCGCTAAGGATGCTGACTCGAAAGGGGACATCGCAGGCATTGACGTGCACGACAGCGCGGATAACAAATCCGATGAAGGGGCCACAAAGGGCGCCCTCACAGGTGGCACTTTGGGCGGTTTGACAGGTTTGTTGGTAGGTCTGGGTCTAGTGGCTATTCCGGGCATCGGGCCGATTATGCTGGCAGGAGCCTCAGCTACGGCGATCGCCACTACACTCGCCGGTACGGCTTTGGGTGCGGCAGCAGGCGGTTTGATCGGAGCTTTAGTCGGTATGGGAATTCCTGAGGAGGAAGCTAGAGCATACAACGATCGCGTGGCAAGGGGAGATTACTTGGTACTGGTTGACGGCAGCGAAACAGAAGTCGCTCAAGCCGAAAGCATTCTGAGTCGCGGAGGTATTCAACATTGGAACACCTACGACTATCCCAGCGTAGATAGTGCTCGGGCTGATTACGGCGCTCCTGGCACTCCCGGCGTTGATACTACGGCTGATATTTACGATCCCAATCAGGGCGTGACAGGCCACCGTCGGGTTTAATAATTCAGACTTTGTTTGGGTATTGTTTCTACTTTCTGCAGGGTAGTCGCACTCGCGCGCTAGGATTGTGGAAAGTGATCCAACCAACACCCGCGAGCTAGCGGTTTTACGCTTCGTCGGTAAAATTATCTCAAAAGTCGGCTTTTTCTCTGAAAGCCGGCTTTTGTTTTGTTCTGGAAACTTAAAAAAGCCACCTGTCAAAAGTTTAATTTTGATTAGCGGCCCAGTCCGTGAGCTGGGCTTTGCGCCGGAGGATCGATCGGCTCCCTGAATTTTTACGTCCTAAATCCGCAGCGGTTTTTGAGTCTGTAACACTCACTACTGCTCGATTTTAAACCCCGCAGTATTATCAAATTCGATGACATAAATTACCACAGATATTGCCTGGTTAGTCAAAGAGCGACTATCTTTAATTATGGGTAGCTAATTTCAGCAACTTATACAGGTCAAGTAGCCAGTCCCACGCGCTCAGAAAAGCCTGCGGTGGTCGGCAAATATTAGAATAATAATATTGTCGTCGCCTTCCGGCAAGACTTAGGCTGGTCATTAGTTGGCTGTAGCAGCCCAATTGCCGTTGGCAAGACCTGCTACAGGAATACACTTTTTCTGGGAATGCCTCAGAGAAGCATTTGAGAAGCCCAGGAACAGCTTTTATGTTCGGGAGCGCGTCTGGTGTCGGGTGTTCTGTTAATTAGAACCGCAAGCGCTCATGGATCGAGTAAAGATTAACAGCAAGCACAGCAGCGCGAGAATACGGGAACGACTCGCGAGCCATTTTTTCGCGCAATCTCAGGCTCAGCACAGCGTATTGCTTGCTTCGCCGACGATTCGCTCAGAACTCCGACGGAAACAGCCTTCCTGTTGGTTTTCACTGGCACGGAGCACAGTGGGGGGAGGTGACACTAGCTGAGCTGACCGGGCTCTGCTTTCATGGGCAATCGAAGATAGAAGGCACTTATGTAGAAGGCATTAGGGGTTGAAGCTCCGATATCTTGTTTCTTGATTGCACGAATAAATCCGATCGCCTGTACTAGCAATTTTTCTGGTCAGAATGTGGCGCGGATGCCGCCAGCAATACCCCAAATATTCGATCAACCTTGACAAGATTGATCGACAACTTCTCGGTATTTTGGTAAAGAGTTAGCAGGTAATATTTAGTGGTTAGCAGTTAGTATAAACACAACTAACCATTAACAACTAACATCAACCGCCAACTAATTACTAGCAAAATAATACTTACAGGACTTACAGGCGGCGAGAAACGCGATTTTTTCATAACTTCCGCGCTAGCCAACCTCAGATTATACCAGAACCAGGTTTATTTTCGTAAATTATAACTAGGTGAGCAGGGTGATGGTAGGAATCAAGCAGTTTTGACAATTGTTAATGTGGCAGTATTAGTTTAAACAACTTACTACCAAACACGATAGTACAAACTTTCAGACAACATAGAACATCGAGAAATTAAGGAAACTCACTCAATTTTTTTATGAATTTCACTGAAATTTTAAGTGCCGATGAACTTTTAATTAGACATAGAAACGGGGAACGAGATTTTCGAGGAGCTAACCTCATTGCAGCTCATTTGAGTGAAGCTAATCTTAGTCGAACAAATTTGAGCAACGCTAATTTGAAAGGTGCTAACTTAATTAGAAGCAAACTGATAGGAGCTAATTTAAACGCCGCCGACTTGAGCGGGGCTAATTTGTCTAAGGCGAAATTAATTGAAGCTAACCTCGGGAGTTCTAGTTTAACTGGAACTGTGGCGATCGCCGCAGATTTTAGCGGGGCAAATCTCAGCGGAGCAATATTGTCTCAGGCTGACTTGAGCAAAGCTGTGATGACGGGAGCGAGTTTAGTAGGAGCTTGTTTGCTAAGCGGCTCAAAACTAACTGAGGCTAATTTGAGCGGGGCGACGCTGAGCCGAGCAATTATGAGCGGGGTTGACTTAAGCAGAGCAAATCTGACGAGAGCGATTCTCAGCGAGGTAGATTTGACCGGGGCAAACCTGAGCGGAGCAACTTTAACTCGGGCTTATCTCAATCGCGGAAATCTCAGCGGCGTCAATTTGGTTGGGGCTACTTTGAGCGAAGCAAGTCTGCGGGAGGCTTCTATTTGCGCTGCTAATTTGAGCGGTGCTGACTTGAGCGGTGCTGACTTGCAATCCGCCAATCTAAATGGCTCTAATTTGAGCGGTGCCGACTTGCAGGGAGCTAATTTGAGTAAAGCTAATTTAAATGGTTTGATTCTGCACAATGCTGATTTGAGGGCGGCGAATTTGAACAAAGCTTCTTTGCGGGGAGCTAACTTGAGCGGTGCAAATTTGGCAGGTGCTAGCTTGCTGGAAGCGGATTTGCGGGGGGCGAATTTGAGTCACGCCAATTTGTCGGGAGCGGGTTTGCTGCTGAGTTCTCTGACAGGGGCGAATTTGACAGGAACTAATTTGTCGGAGGCTAATTTGATCGGGGCGAGCTTGAATGTTGATAATTTGAATGAAGCGGCTTTGGGCGGGGCGATTTTGCCGAATGGAGCTACTCACAGCCGGGATTGATAAGTTGATTCAGGAAAAAGAGTTGTGAGTTTTAAGTTAAATAATCTTTAATTTAAAACTCAAAACTTTTGACAATAAAGAATTCAGGAGTCAGAATTCAGAATTCAGTTATCGGTTGTGGGGGGCGGGTTGATAAAGATTGTCGGCGATCGACAATCTATTGACAATCTATGAAAATTCGGACTCAGCGATGCAGTCTCAGAGGCAATTTCAGCATTGCTTTGACTAACTAATTCGCTTCGACAGGTTTTGCAACATGATGTTGAAACCCAGCAGCAAGAGCTTGTTTCTGATTAAAGTCTCCAGCATAGGCAGTCAGGGCGATCGCCGTGCAGTTCCACAATTACAATTTGACGCGCGATCGCCAGCCCAAGTCCCAAACCCCCAAATTTACGACTTAGGGCTCCATCCTCCTAATCTTCATCTTTCTTTGTGAAACATACTTGCAAAATTTTTGACACCGTGCTAACGTTAAAAGGTTTGAGACTTAACATCAATAGAGGTAAAACCCCGCAGAATGAAACAATTGGGAACCCATCTGGTCGCTGATGCTTGGCAGTCTCCTGGAGACCTGCTCAACGATCCTGAACGTATCCGCCGCGCTATTCTCGATGCGATCGAAGCCGGAGGAGCTACTCTCATCGATTTGTGCGTACACCAGTTTAGTCCTCACGGAGTGACAGCTACTGCTACTTTGGCAGAGTCTCATATAGCAATCCATACTTGGCCTGAACACGGTTATTTTGCTGCAGACTTATTTTTCTGCGGAGCCGGCGACCCTCACCGAGCCATGAAGGTGCTACAGACAGCTTTGGAAGCTAAACAGGTAAAACTCACTGAGTTCACGCGCGGTTTCGAGCCAGGGGTGGGCATTGTAGGTTCTGCTTGTGAAGAGCAGTATGCCCCTCGTTCAGTAGAAACGAGTGCCGCCAGAGGATGATAGCCAATTAGCGTAACTTTGAACAATTTATGCTAGGTTTTGTTTAAAATCCCACGGATCGAACCGTGGGATTCTTGTTGGAATTTACTTTTTCATTAATAAAGGGCGGACAACTAAATAACCTGCACCGAAAGCTGCAATCACAATCAGAAAAATTGCGATCGCCAACCACAATCCACTTAAGTCTGAGGTTTTTTTGAGTTGAGGTCGCACACGGTAAGGAGTTTCCGGCACCTCTGTAAATAATTTTTCGGGAAGTGGCTGCGGCATCGAGGCGGCTGTTGGCTCCGGTTCCGGTAGTGGGAAGGGGAAAGCCACTGTCTGAGGTGGTTGAGGTACGGCAGAGTTAGTCTGCAAGGTTACAGGTGGTGGGGGCGGAGGTTCAACGCTGAAATTGAATTTGACAGATGGCATTTGCGGCATCCCTGTCTGGGTGATGCTCTGAGCCGAGTTGACTACTTGCTGTAACTGTTGGGATACTTGAACTACTGTTTCTACTTCTCGTCGCAGTTGTTGATTTTGTTGGACTAATTGCTGATTGTGGGTTTTGAGGGAATCAAGCATGGCTTGGGCGGCTTGCAATTCGGCGGTGACTTCTCGATAGAGCGAAATCGGTACTGATGGAGAGTAACTATTGGAGTTTTCAGGGGATGTATTGTCAGATAAGGTAGTATTTTGCATAATTGTAGATGGCGAGGGTGAACTTTTTTTAGTTTAGCCTGAGAGTATTTGCAATTAGATCGATCGCAATACAATTCGTCAAGATATTTGTTAAAAATATTAATAGTGAGTTTAGTTAAATGTTATAAATTTTTAGTCGATCGCCATGAATCACCACCAAACCCAACAGAGTATGTCGCAAAAGTCAAGTACCGAAGAAATGAAATACGGCGAGCGCGAGATTTTGGACGGGCAGTTAATTACATTCCCCAATCCGCGAGTCGGGCGGCGCTATACGATTAACATTACTTTGCCGGAGTTTACTTGCAAGTGCCCATTTTCTGGCTATCCCGATTTTGCGACAATTCACGTTACTTATGTGCCCGACGAGCGGGTGGTAGAATTAAAGGCGCTGAAACTGTACGTTAATAGTTACCGCGATCGCTACATTTCTCACGAAGAATCTATCAATCAAATTTTAGACGATTTTGTGGCAGCTTGCGCGCCGCTGGAAGCGACGGTGAAGGGCGATTTTTCGCCGCGGGGGAACGTCCACACCGTGATTGAGGTGTCGCATCAGAAGTAGGGCGGGTATTAAGCTGGTGTGTCATTGAGATTTAATTGTGGGGCGGCGTCGGAGCAACGCCCCACAATAGTTTTAAGAAATAGGATTGTTAATAAAATTAGTAAGTAATTCAGGACTTACGCACAGCCTCAATATATAGTGTTTTGTAGGGGCAAACCCCCCGTGGTTGCCCCCATACCTGGGATGATTGCGTAAGTCCTATAATTGTAGGGTGCGTCAGGGCAGCCCTCTCAAAGTAGTAAAAAAGTTCCTCAAACGCTTAAAATCTCGTAGTTTGTAGGGTGTGCGCTGGGCATCGGTTGAGTTTGTCGCCCACCGGAGAGTACCGATTGACAGGCGTTTCAGCGTTTTATTTTGAAACCAATTTCCGTATAGCAATTTTCATTGCTTGAAATTTGAAAAATTAGAACGTGAAATAGCGGTTTTATGCTTTTTCTCCGGTTCAAATTAACCAGTTCGACAAATCTGGCAAGGCGCACCCTACAAACTCAACTAATCTTTTTGATATTTATCGATTGGTGTAAGGTGCGCCTAGCGCACCCTACGGTTAGCTTTGACTTGCAACAGAAGTCGGGGCGATCGCACTTTTTTCCTCTGCTGTTTTCGATTCTGCCAACTTGTCCAAAATCTCGACAACCTCTCTTTCAAAAGTCACCTGAGCGCGATTAGTGCGGCCGCCGACATAGAGTTTGCCGTCCTTTTCCAAAGCCCAAATCTGCGAGTGAGACAGATAGCTCATCAGCACGCTGAGCATTAGCAACCCGAAGCCAGTATAAACGAGCGGAATTCCCGGATCGGCTTTAATTTGCAAGCCAGTGCTGCCAACAAGTTCATCAATTGATAGCATGACTCCGTTAACTTCCACCGCCGTGCCCGCGCGAACTGTAGTTAATAATTTGCCATCCGTACCGTAAACTAACATCGTTCCTTGCAAGTCTTTTGCTAGCAAAGAAACTCCCGCACTCAAATCTGGTTTGGTCGGAATCCAAGCACCCCAAATTCGGCCTTTACCTTGAGTATCTAACTGAGCCATTGGTAGTTGCAAAACCGGGCTTTTGTTGAGGCGAACTCGCACGGCGGCTATTGCCCAATCTGCTTGATAAAATGTCACTCCCCGGTATCTCAGGGGCTCGTTAACGTGAATGGTTTTGCGATCGACCTCTTGGCCTGTTTTGTCCAAAACTGACAGATCAGAGTAAAATTGGTCGATGCCGCCCTCGGGAGTATAATCAATCCAGAACCGATTAACTCGCATCGACCAATCCTTCGGTATTTGCGGCCGGGCCCAAGGCCCTGCATCCAGGATATTCTGCACCTGAAAAGTTTCGCCGCTGGGAACCATTTCTTGACCGAGAAATCCCGTCATCGCGCCCCACATCGACCCAGCTAAAATAATTAGCATACTGGCGTGAACAATAATCGGGCCGATTTTGCCAATTATTCCCTTGCGGGCATAAACTTTTTCGCCTTCTCGAAATATGCGGTAGTTTTTTTGCTGCAAAAGTGGTTCTAACGAACTTAAAGCAACTGTTTCTAATTCCGCACTGAGAGCTAATTTTTCAAACTGCTTTGGTTCTTCATAAAATTTCCAGCGGCGGGCAGCTTTTAGCGCCGGAAATTGTCTGGTAAAAGTGCAAGCCGTCAAGCTGCTGCCGAACAAAATTAGGATGGACAAAAACCACCAAGTGCGGTATACGTGGTCTAGTCCTGCAATTAGTACAACTTTCCAAGTTAGGAAGCCGAACAAAGCGGGGTGTTCTGGATAGTTAGATTGGTAAAAGGGTACTGATTGGCCTTGTTCGATGACAGTGCCGGAAATGCTGAAAAATGCGATCGTCAGTAGCAAGATAATTGCCAGCCGCAAATCTGCTAGCACCGGCAAGATTTCTCCCTTGAAAAACCTTTGAGGGGCAGTCGCCCAGTTTGATAGTTTAGATAGAAATACTTCTTTTGATGTCATTGGTAATTATGAAGGAAGTTCGGCAACGGATTGTGTAACGGATGTAACGGATCGAAGGAAGGAAGTTCGGTAACGGATGTAACGGATGGAAGAAGGGAGAAGGAAGAAAGAGGAGGGAAAAACAAAAGATGAACAAAATATTATTATTTTTATTGAAAAAGTCTCAATCAATTTTGAAGTCTTTCTCTTTTCTTTCTTTCTTCCTTCGTGTTGTTCGCGTCTTCGCGGTTCGTTAAAAACAACTTAATTCACGCATTCAGTAGAGATTGCTATATCTTTAAATAAAGACTGAAGTCCTTACTACTAAACTTAAGCGGGAAGGATGCGGGAAAGCAGAGAGAAAACGCCAAATCCTACTAGCAAAACGCCGCTAACAGGCGTAATCCAACTCGACCACCGACGTAATTCTAACAACTTTTTAATGCTAGCAGTGAAAGTACCTGCTATAATCAGCGGAGCGACGTAGCCAGCAGCATAAAACAGCAGCAACACACCACCTAAAACTGTATCTCCCGTTTTGGAAACCCAAGCTAAGAGTGTAGCTAAAACCGGCGTGCTGCAGGGAGACGCTACCAAACCAAAAGTTAAGCCCAATAAGTACGATCGCACGCCCGCCGGCAAATCTTTCGGCACCCACCCCACAGCGTCGAAAGACGGCATTTGTAAGGGTAAAGCTTCGAGTAAATTCAGCCCCATTAGAATAGCAATAATGCTGACAAGAATCGGCAAACCCAGGCCAATTTTGCCGTAAACTTGTCCGGCAAATGATGCTACAATACCTAAACCCGCAAGGGTGGTGGCTAATCCCAGGGAAAACCACGCAGACTGGGCTGCAGCTTGCAGGCGACTTTTTGCTTCGTATCCACCGATGTAGCCGATCGTGATCGGCAACATTGAAAGCATACAGGGCGTTAAGCTCGTTAGCAACCCTGCCAGAAAGATGACTCCGACGCTGACTAAACTGAGGTTTGTCAGTTGAGTATTTACTAAATTATTAGCAAATTGTGCGAGTTCGTAAAGTTGAGTTTGCAGGGTTTCCATCAGTCGATTTTAGATTTTAGATTTTAGATTGACTCCACAGTCTAGCGATTTTAGATTTTAGATTTTAGGTTTTAGATTTTAGATTGACTCCACAGTCTAGCGATTTTAGATTTTAGATTTTAGATTGACTCCACAGTCTAGCGATTTTAGATTTTAGATTTTAGATTTTAGATTGACTCTACAGATGAATCTGGGAGTTTAAACTAAATATCTAATTTTTTTGCTCTTCACGACTCCTGTCGGGGGCTTGTATCCCTAGGCAGGTGACTTCAGGTTCGGGGCTGTTCTGGCTTTGTTGAAAATTGTAACAGATGCGGGCAGGTTCGGTTTGAGATTTAAGATTTTAGCAATATTTACTGGTTAGGAGTTAAAAGGTCGATCGCACCCTGGTTTAAATTAATATCTTGACAGCATCCTCAACAAGCTGTTGGCAACGGGCGCAGCTACACCCGATAATTCATTGACTGCGAAATCGGCCCGAAAGGCTGTTGTTGAAATTATTCAAGCAGACTTTAATTTTACTCTACTTTAAATTAAAGCCACTTTCTTCATTAATAGACCCGTCCGGCATTATTGCCCCTGCCAGCACCGCACCTCTGAGATTTGCTCCCGTTAAAATAGCGCCTTCTAAATTAGCATTGCTCAAATTTGTGACTTGTTTGGAACCTCGGAAAAAGAAGCTGTGCAAGTCAGCACCTGTTAAATTAGTGTCGGCTAAATTAGCATATTGCAAGTCAGCACCGTGCAGCGTCGCATCCCTTAAATTAGCTTGGGTAAGATTGCTTCCCCAAAGTCGAGAGTCTAAGACATTAGCATCTTGTAAATTGGCGCGGCTCAGATTTGCCAAAGTCAGATTAGCATCCCACAAATTCGTGGAGTTGAAATTAGCTTCTGTCAAATTGGCTCGACTGAGATCCGTGCCTAAAATATCAGCATTTGCTAAATTAGCGCCGGTGAGGTCTGCGTCAGAAAGATCCGCATTTTTTAAGTTAGCACCGGACAAATTAGCACCGGACAAATTAGCGCCGCTCAAATTGGCTTCTTGGAGATTAGCGCCCCGCAAATCGACAGCGCTCAAATCGCATTGCTTCCACAGAAAGCTGACGCACCAATTATCATTTAATAGGTGACTCAAATCCTCCCCATTCGCGGCCATCACAGGAGGAGTTAAGTAGAGAGTGAACAGGACGATCGCCAACACCGCGGCGAAGAAAGTTTTCAACCTCATAACTCTTTTCATTGACCCTAATTTGCGCCATAAATTATTGATGTCTAATCAAAGCATAGCAAATAATCTGCAACTTCCCTCAGCAAGATCACTCAAAAATATTAGTGTAGTGAAAGGTTGATCAGGGTTGGTGCAGGCACAAACTTAACTCAGCCAGTCTTAGAGGCGCTTTGAGCTAGAAACCCGGTTGCTTCACAGATGCCTCGCTGCAAAACTAATATTTTTCCTAAAAACCTGGTATAAGATGACCGCAAGTTCGATCGGGATTTGCCAGTGCAATATCGCTACAAAGTAATACTTGCAGCAGGCAGTTGCGATCGCTCCCCCAGGGGCATATCTGCAAACAATCCTGATATAAACTGCTCAATATGGGAATCAAGAAACCGCTAGTCTCGGCTGAAAGCCTTATATTTAAAGGGTTGTAGAGGTAATTTTTGTTAATTGCGATCGTCATCACTAACTAAGCCGAACTTTCATCACACAAGTCAATGCCCCAGCATCACCAAATCTCATCAAACTTATCACGTTCCTGAGACTACGGATATCACTGTCAATAGCTCAACTATGGAGGAAGATAAGAGCATACAGTTAAACAGCACTTCTCCCATGCCTACTATCCCCCTTCTCCCAACTCAATTAGTTGTCACAACTATTTTCAATTCGATCGAATCTTTGGGATTCACTAATATTGCCGGCGTATTTTCGGGGGAGCAAGCTGAATCCCGACAAGAGGCAAATTTAAAAGTTAGTACCAAAAAGTTTTACACTCAGGGTTTAAAAAATCTCGAACAACAAGACTTGCACGGCGCTATTAAAAATTTTACTGCCACAATTAACATTAATCCGCAATTCGCGTCAGCTTACAACGATCGCGGTGTTGCCCGCTACAAATTAGGCTACAAGCAATCGGCGATCGAAGATTTAACTACAGCCATCGAACTCAATCCTTACCGAGCCAAATATTACAGCAATCGGGGGTTTATGCTGACTCGTTTAAAAGATTATACTGCGGCCATCGCCGATTACAACTCGGCACTGCTGCTCAACCCCAATTTAGCTAAAACTTACTTCAAACGTGGCACTATCAACTTAAAAATAGATGATTTAGTGGCAGCAATGGCTGATTTTGAGTCAGCTATTCGCATCAACCCTGACTTTGGCAAAGCTTATTTCAATCGAGGTATAACTAAATATAAGTTGAGAGATGTTCAAGGGGGATTTGAGGATTTTCAGAAAGCATCAGAACTTTTTAAACAGCAGGGTAAAATAGAAGAGCATTACGATGCAGTTGCTAAAGTCAAACAGTTATGGTAATAAATTTCCTCAGATCCCGGACTTCTTAAAAAAGTCCGAGAGCTAATTGTGGCTAAATTAGCCAATTCTCAATATGGGATCTCCTGGTATCAAGCCATCAAACGGGGAAGAATTACTAGCCGTAATTGCAAAAGTAGCATTTTGAACTACTGCAGGGAGGACATTTTGAACCACAACCCTTCCACCACCTACCAATGGAATGATAGTGTTGCTTCCAGACGCAATGAATGAAACATTTGATAAATTGCTGGCACTAATGCCAATGCGATCGCCCTCTTCCGGTTTGAAATCAAGAATTATATCGTTGTCATCCTGCAACAACAGCGTAGTTATGTCCGAGGTACTTACAACAAAAGTGTCTGCACCGCTACCGCCAGTGAAAGTGTCATTGCCATCATCGTTAACTAAAACATCATTGCCATCACCACCTGTTAAAACATCATTTCCTTTGCCGCCTCGCAAAAAGTCGTTACCAGCACCGCCATCGAGATTATCGTCGCCGAGATTTCCAATCAAAATATCGTTACCAACACCACCCGTAATTAAGTCGTTACCTTTACCACCTCGCAAAAAGTCGTCACCCGCTTCGCCACTGATGGTATCGTTGCCTTGGCTGCCATTAATTGCATCATCCGTCGGTGAACCAGTTATGCGATCGTTGCCGCTACCTCCCACTACACCGCTGGGATTTTGCTGAGAGTCTTGGGGAGTGACTTGATAGTTGTTCGGGGCATCAGGCAATCTGAGCGATCGCAAAGATAGATTTACGAAATTGGTACTATTAATTAAATCGTTGAGGAGATTAACATCGGTAATGATGCTAGAAACCCTACTGGGGACGATTCCTTGAACGACTTTTGCGGTAGAAATGCGATCGCCCTGCTGCACGGCATTAACCGTTTCAAAACCTTGAATAACGTTGCCAAAAACAGCATAATTACCATCCAAAAATGGCAAATCATCCAAAGCAAAATAAAACTGCGAAGAAGCCGAATTCAAAGCATTAGAACGAGCCATTGCCACAGCCCCGCGAGTGTGTTGCAACTGCGGCGTCTGGGTTACAACTTGGTTGTAAACAGGTTGCGCGGCGCCTTGCGGCTTAATTTCCAAAGGAATAAAACGCCCCTGATTAGTATCCGGGTCAATAAAATTACCCGTTCCCAATTGACTTGCTGGAATTGTCGTATCTCTGCTGCGCGGATCGCCTCCTTGCACCACAAAAGGCTCTGGCTGGCGCACAACTCGGTGAAACATCACCCCGTCGTAAATGCCGCGTTCAACTAAGTCAACAAAATTTCCCCCAGTAATCGGGGCATTAGTGCCGTCTACTTCGATCGTAACGGGTTGACCGTTAATTACCTGGACTACTATAGCTTTGCCTGTTAACGGGAGTGCAGCGCTCATGGGTAAATTGCTATTTGAGTGAGTGATCTTTGGGTTTTAGAAGCAATCCGCGAATTGCCCCTACCCATTTAATCAGAAAACTGTAAACTTGTCTTAAGTACAGTTCTACTTCTAAATTTATGATGTCCCGTCGCAAGTTTTTTAGCACTTTATTGGCAATTTGTCTAGTTTTTCTAAGTTTCAATTTTGCCACACCTGCATTTGCCCTCGGTGGCAAGCTTCCGACGGTGAATCAAGCCGCACCGGATTTTAGTTTGCCGACAAACAGCGGCGACGGACAAGTGTCCCTGTCTGATTATCGCGGTAAGTGGCTGGTAGTCTATTTTTATCCGAAAGACTTTACATCAGGTTGTACCATCGAAGCGCGGAGATTTCAGCAAGACTTGCCGAAATACTTGGCAAAGAATACTCAAATTATCGGCATTAGCGCTGATGATGTCGATTCCCATGCGGAATTTTGCGATTCCGAAGGTTTGAAGTTTCCGCTGTTAGCTGATACGGATGGTAAAGTGAGTAAAGCTTACGGTTCTTGGATGAGTTTTATCTCGGCGCGACACAGTTTTATTATTGACAATGAAGGAATTTTGCGCGAAACTTTTGTGAAGATTAATCCGGCGATTCACTCCAAAGAAGTGTTGGCTCGTTTGGGGGAATTACAGGCTAACGGGTAATACCATTTGAGATTTGAGATTTGAGATTTGAGATTTGAGTAACTGGCAATGGCTGATCAAGCTTGTATGTGTAGTGAGGACTACATTCCTCGGTATTTTCAGAGGATTTTAGTCCTCACTACAAACGTTATCAGGTTGATTTGACCTCACATCTTGCACCATTCTCAATAATCATCTTTTGGGCGGGCAGGATGCCCACCCCACAAGAAAATCTACTCTTTGTGGAACGGGCATCTTGCCCGTTCTTGACAATGGTGCAACATCTCAGTTTTACGGGAAATGATGGCTGGTAACGTGACAAGCAATATCATAGTAAATCTAAAATCTAAAATCGCGCCCCATACTCAGTGAGACTTAAACTGGCTATTGACTGCAACAGAATCGGAAGAAGATTCCGGATCGGAAATTTTTCTATTTCTGTTAGTAAGGCGGCGTTCCGGGTCAATTCCCTCGAAGGTTGGTGGCAACCAAACTCGGACTACCAACAACACTCCCAAAACCAGCAAAAATGCGCCAGTTGATAATATTTGAACCCAGGGAGTTTCTAGCACTCCCCGCACTATCACTTCTCGCAAAACTGATACAATACAAACTTCCACAGCTACGCCTATCGAAACTCTTTGTTCTTGCAAGTAAATAATTAGCAACCGAAATAATTCCACTAAAACTAATAAAAATAGAATGTCTGCAGTGACTTCCTGGAAATTCAAAGGAGGTAGCAGCGAGAAGAACATTTCTCGCAGTTCGATTACCATGAAACAAAACAAACCAATACATAGGGAAATTACAATTAAGTCTTGGACTGTTTCCAGAGCGGTGACGATTAATTGCAGATTCAACCATTGAGCGGGGTTACTGGACGAGTTGTTTAAACGCTTTTCCATTGACAGCTCCTGCAATTTATTTGACTTTCTTACAGCTTAATTGAACTTAGGTTAATCTTTGACAATTTACAGGTTTAATCTATTTATCAGTCTCATAAAATTTCGAGCGGTTGACAATTTCACACACACTTTTATTTGTCTCCCAGGTGGCTTGACATTTAGTGATGCTTTATGCTAATTGAATCCGGCAATAAGTAGCTTTGATATCTAAAAAATAGAAGTCGGAATGCTAAAATGCTGCAACTGCTATAAAATAGGAAAATTGTAAAGAATTATTTACCACAGCTTGATAAACTCAAGCTAGTGACTCTCGGCTTTAATCATACAAAAGCCAGAAAGTCAGCCGAAAAACCCAAAGTAATCCAGAGAGGATTGAACACAATGGCATTTGAACTCGCACCATTACCCTTTGCCGCTGACGCCCTAGAGCCAGCTCATATGTCGGCCAACACGTTTTCCTTCCACCACGACAAGCACCACGCTGCTTACGTCACCAATCTGAATAAACTGATTGAAGGGACTGAAATGGCGAGCAAATCCCTTGAAGAAATTGTCAAGGAATCTGCTAAAGACCCATCCAAAGCAGGCATTTTTAACAATGCAGGTCAAGTTTGGAACCACAATTTCTTTTGGAATTCCCTCAAACCGGGCGGCGGCGGCACTCCGACAGGAGCTTTAGCTGACAAAATCAATGCCGACTTCGGCAGCTTCGACAAATTCAAAGAAGAATTCAAGACTGCTGCGACAACTCAGTTCGGTAGTGGCTGGGCTTGGCTGGTTGTGGACAACGGCACTTTGAAAGTTACCAAAACTGCCAACGCTGACACCCCGGTTGCACACGGGCAAACTCCGTTGTTGACTTTGGATGTGTGGGAACACGCTTATTATTTGGATTTCCAAAACCGCCGTCCCGACTACATTACTAATTTCTTGGATAATTTGGCTAACTGGGATTTCGCAGCAGCAAATTTGGCTGCGGCTTAGTAGCATCTGAGTTTGAGGACTAAAGTCCTCACTACAAACTTTATAGGTTTGTAGTGAGGACTTTAGTTGTGATGAATGAGAATTATTTAACAAAACTTGCTGTTAGTAGATAAAAACAGCTTTCAACATTCCTTCGCCTTGCTCTGGTTTCAGTTAAAATCCTAGTTTTTCACAGAGGCTCTGCATCTTGTAGTTGCTAGTGAGAATGTAGCCGACGATCGCATTTAATTTCTCTTCGCGACCAATTTGCAGCATCCGCCTTAATAATTAGACCTCTTGCAAAAATAATTAGGACGGGCTCTCCGGCCCATCCCACAAGAGTGATTTTTTCTTGTGGGATGGG
>NZ_JAUBRH010000048.1:0-52407 GCF_036701775.1 Microcoleus sp. N9_A2
TTGTTGACTGCTGCCTAATTTTATTTTTTGATTTTGGGGGTGGTTTTTCGTCTTCTTTATACCCCCTGAACGCTTACTCAAAATCACAGGCTTAAATTTGATTGATTCTAACTCTGCCAACTCTTGAGCCGACTCTTCTAAAACATCGATCGCGTGATTGATGATATTCAGAAAAGCTTGATTGAGCAGACCTGCGTAACACTCAATCTGTGGCAAATTGCCGAATTGTTTCATCACTTTGATGTCTCGCCTTCCCTCGCGAGCCGGCAAGCGGTGCTGCAACAACAACAGAGTATTTTCTAAACCGTCGGAAACATCAAATAACTGCCAGCCCGATCGATCGCTGCGGGAAAAATCCTGTAGCGACAAGATTATTTGGCGGATGCGATCGCTCCCGGTACGCATGGAACTCACAATTTTTAATAAATCGTCGAGTACGAATTCCACATCCATATCTTGTTGTTTTTGCAGAATTTCCGATCCGGGATTGACTAGCTCTTTTTGATACAATCGCAGCAGTTCAATTAAATCGGTTGTGTAGCTTTGGACGTGAGTTAGATTGCTGTAAATAAAAGTAATTGGGTTGTTAATTTCGTGGGCTATACCCGACACCAATTCGCCCAAACTAGACATTTTTTCTGTTTGCAGAATTCGATCGCGCGACAGATCCAATTCTTGCTGGGTGAACTCCAACCGCGCCCTCAACTCGTGCGATCGCTTAGACGCGCGCACCCGCGCCAATAATTCCTGCTTAACAATCGGTTTAAACAGAAAATCGTCAAAGGGCGCATCCAATTCTTGGATTTCATCAAATTGCTCCGGTGTTGTCAGCAGAATAAAATAGGCTGTTGCCAATTCTCGTGAAGCGAAGCTATCCCGTAGGGAATCGACTTTCACCAGCCGGCACACCTCCAAAAAGTTGATTTGAGGGGAAGTCCCGTCGCAAATTATCGCATCGGGGGAAAATTCCCTCGCCAAGTCTAAACCCTCCTTGTCGTCGGGAACGACTCTCACCTGATGTCCCTCTTGGCTGAGTAACTCTTGCACAACTTGAAAAGTCACAGTATCCCCGATGATCGCCAGAATCTTTGCCATACTTCTACCAACTCTACAAATTACTTTTTAGGATACAACCGCCAGAATTGCGCTGACAGATTTAAAATTCCAAAATAGTTCAATTACATCAAAAAACAACCGATGCCCGCTTCCTCAAAACCCCAAATCGCCCATACCATTTTAGATTTTATATTTTAGATCAAAAAATTGGGAATGATTTACTGTATAATAGTTGGGAGCTTGCCTAAAGTTGCAAATTTTTTGGGGAATGGTATCACTAGAAGGTATAATTTTAGACGGGCAATGCAAAAATGCAAATTTTCTCCTTCGTAATTAATGGTACATCAGAGCTTTCTGCCGAAAGACTGCTGAGGGCGATCGCAGATACTTTCTCAAATTGCGCCAGGAAACAATAAAAAACTTTAAAATCAATTAATAGTATCGTTAAATTCACCTTCTCGGTCAGCGCCTGAGAATGCCAATTACCAACACCACCTCAACTTTGATTCAAGCCGAAACACTAGAACTATTAGAATGGCCGCGCCTGTGTCAGCACTTGGCTACCTTCGCGGCCACCAAACTCGGCGTTGCCGCCGCCCTCGACCTCGAAATCCCGGCAACTCAAGCTCAAACAGCAGAACTCCTAGCCCAAACTCAGGAAGCTTATCAGTTAGAGAGCCGCGCTGGCGGTGCTTTGAGTTTTGAAGGAATCCAAGACATCGGCACTTCCCTGCAGCGAGCCGAACTGCAAGGTTTGCTCAGCGGCGAAGAATTGCTGGCAATTGCTACTACCCTCGCTGGAGCAAGGCAATTGCGCCGGATAATTGACTCTCAGCCAGATGTGCCGACGCTCAAAGAACTGGCAGCTCAATTGCGGACTTATCCCGAACTAGAGCAAGAAATCCATCGCTGTATAGACGATCGCGCTCAAGTAGCAGACAGAGCCACTCCTAAATTAGCAGGAATTAGAGTTCAAATGCGACAGTTGCGCGATCGCATTTATCAAATATTGCAGGGGATTTTGCAGCGCCAATCCAACGCCGTACAAGAACAGCTAATTACCCAAAGAAGCGGACGCTTTGTCATTCCCGTCAAAGCTCCCCAAAAAGATGCCATACCGGGCATCGTTCACGACTCCTCGGCCAGCGGCGCGACACTGTACGTAGAACCCCACAGCACAGTCAATCTTAACAACCAAATGCGGCAGTTGCTCAGGCAAGAACAAGCCGAAGAAGAAGCAGTCCGCCGCGCCCTCACGGAGCAAGTCGCAGCAGTAAAACCAGATTTAGACAGATTGGTGGTGGTAGTTACAACTTTAGATTTAGCGGCCGCTAAATCGCGTTATAGTTTTTGGTTGCAAGCAAATCCGCCGAAATTTATCGAATTGGGAGAGCCAGAATTAGCACCAAAAAATCCCGAAACAGAAGATGAGGAAAAAGAAGATGAGGAAAACTCAGAAAACAGTCAATTATTAATTCGTAACCTGCGATCGCAAATTACCCTGCGCCAGTTGCGCCATCCTTTATTAGTTTGGCAGCAACAATACGAGCAAGGCTTTCCAGTCGTGCCGGTCGATTTAACGATCGGGCCGCACATCCGCGTCGTCGCCATCACCGGCCCCAACACCGGCGGCAAAACTGTCACCCTCAAAACCTTGGGATTGGCAGCTTTAATGGCGAAAGCAGGAATGTTTGTCGCCGCCCGCGAACCCGTAGAATTGCCTTGGTTCGACAACATTCTTGCCGATATCGGCGACGAACAATCTTTGCAGCAAAGTTTGTCTACTTTCTCCGGCCACATCCGCCGCATCAGCCGCATTTTAGAAGTTTTGACTAATAAATTGCAGCCTGAAAAGGCAGAAAATTCAAACGTCCCAATTCCGAATACTTCGGCTACTTCGGATTCTATCAATACAAATACGCTCAGTACAAATTCCCCAGCCCCCATACTTCGGCTAGGCACTTCAACGGAGCTCAGTACAAGCTCAGCACAAGTGCCCCATGCCCCATGCCCCATTCCCAAATCTTTAGTTTTGTTAGACGAAGTAGGAGCGGGGACAGACCCCTCAGAAGGCAGTGCATTGGCGATCGCCCTGTTGCAATACCTCGCCCAACATTCCCTATTAACAGTTGCAACTACCCACTTTGGCGAACTCAAAGCCCTCAAATATCAAGACTCCCGCTTTGAAAATGCCTCAGTAGAATTTGACGACAATTCTATGCAGCCAACCTATCGGTTGCTGTGGGGAATTCCCGGACGTTCCAACGCTCTCACTATTGCCAAAAGACTCGGTTTGCTAGCAGAAATTGTCGAAGAAGCTCAAACCTATGTCGGGGGAGCCTCTCAAGATGTCAATCAAGTAATTGCTGGACTCGAAGCACAGCGCCGGAAACAGGAAACCAAGGCCAGAGAAGCAACTCAACTGCTACACCAAACCGAAAAACTGCACAGAGAGGTTTCTCAAAAAGCAGCCGCTTTGCAAGAACGGGAGCGAGACCTAAAAATAGCTCAGGAAGTGGCAGTAAATGAGGCGATCGGGTCGGCAAAATCAGAAATTGCTCAAATTATTCGGAAATTGCAAGCGGGCAACCAAACGGCTCAAAATGCCCAACAGGCGACAGATACTTTAAATCAAATTTCCCAAAAACATCTCCCCTCGCGCCAACAACCGGCTAAACCCAAACCGAGTTTTATGCCGAAAGTGGGCGATCGCATCCGCATTCCCAGCTTGGGCCAAACCGCCGAAGTCCTCAGCGGCCCCGATGCTAACGAAGAGTTGAGCGTTCGGTTTGGGATTATGAAAATGACTGTCAAACTAGGAGAAATTGAATCCCTCGACGGTCAAAAACCGGAAACTAAAGCTCAATTAGCCAAGGCGGCCGCCCAAGCACAAGCACTCGCTACGGCTAAAGCTAAGCAAGCAGCGGCGGAACCTGCAAAACCCAATCCCGAAATTGCCATTCGCACTGCTAATAATTCGATCGACCTCCGGGGTGCGAGAGTCTCAGACGCAGAAATCGAAATAGACAGAGCTCTTTCCAAGGCCGTGGAATACGGAGTTCTGTGGATAATTCACGGCAAAGGTACGGGACAGTTGCGGCGCGGGGTTCACGAGTTCCTCGCGAATCACCCGCAGGTTTCCCGCTTTGAGTTGGCTAGTCAAAAAGAAGGGGGTGGAGGTGTAACGGTGGTTTATTTGAAATAATCAAAATTTACGCATTTCCGGTTGACTCGTAATTATAGCAATCCTCGCATCATTGGTGAATTTCTTACTCCCTCCCCTTGGTAAGGGGAGGGTTGGGGTGGGGTAAAAAATTTACGAGTCATTTAGGATTGCTATATATATAGTTCTATGCAGCCAAACAAGTCGCAACGAACATATCATACTGATGCAACCGGAATGGATACTATACTGCAAATGTGGAATAATTAAGAGTTTATTTCCCACTTTATTAACTGCCTGACTAATGAAAAAAACTCCCTCAAATGAAGTTTTGGTTGGCGACTGTCGTGAAGTGATGAAGACATTGCCAGAAAATTATATTTCTGCTTGTATCACTGACCCACCTTATAATTATGAATTTATTGGTCATAAATGGGATGACTCAGAAATTCAAAGGCGTATTGAAAGAGTCAATGGCAAGGGAAATAAAACCCTTGTTAAAAACATTCCCTATGGCAGTGGTTTAGCAGGTGGAGTCAGAAACGAAAAATGGTATCAAAGGAATCGTAACAACACTCTGGATTATGAAAAGTGGTGCTTGGAGTGGGGCGAGCAGCTTTTTCGGATCTGCAAACCGGGTGCGACAGTTTTAGTTTTCAACAGCACGCGGACTGTTGCTCACGTACAAGTAGCACTTGAAAATGCCGGTTTCTATGCGAGAGATATTCTTGTTTATAAAAGATCGAGCGGTATCCCTAAAGGTGTCAATATCAAACAACAGTTCGAGAAGAAAGGATATGAAAATCCTGAACAATGGGATGGTTGGCACAGTTGTCTGAGGAATGAATGGGAAGCAATCTGCGTACTTCAAAAACCACTGATCAATAATTACTTGGAAACTCTACAGGAGTATGGTACTGGTGTATTTTATACTAAAGATCAGTTTGGTGGTTTTCAATCAAATATTTTAGAAGGTATACAGCGTGAGAAAACCGAGGAGTTTAACGTCCATTGCACAGTTAAACCAATCGCTCTCATGAGAAAGCTAGTTGAAATATTTGTACCGCGTTTGGAAAATTCTATTCTAATCGATCCTTTCGCAGGATCGGGAACCACATTGCTGGCGGCGCAAGAATTTGGCATTAGGTATGTTGGTATTGAAATAGTACCTGACTACATAGAGATTATCAACAAGCGCCTTGATAGTTTCAGCGGTATACAGGGAATTCTCCCACTTTTTCAATAAGAAATGACTTTAAATCAAACCCGCTTATTGTTTGTATAAACTCAAACGAATCGTCCCCTGTGTAAACTTTCCAAGTCCCTGCTTGGCACGCTGTAATAGCTGCAGGCAAATTATCTTGTCTAATACCAATTTTAAAAAAGAATGCAACAGTATTCTTGTTCCCCCCCTTTGCAAGGGGGGGCTAGGGGGGGTCGAAGATTGTTGCACGATTTTAGAGAAATGGTCTAAGTATTAAAAAGACGGGCTCGTAATTAAGATTACGAAGTAGTGGGCCATAAGATTTGAACTTCTTCAGTGTTCCCGAGTCTCCTGAGCCAATACGATATTTTGTATCTATTGCGTACCCATCAACAATCAGATCGCACGGCTCATCGCTTCCAACTTTAAATGCTGGCTGAAAGCTACTGCAATATGTTTTACACGTTTCAGTAACTAACAATTGCCAACACATACCTAACTCACGTCCCCAATATTGCCTATTTTCTTTTTTTATTATTGGAGCAATACCAAACACATCCATTAAAACATCGTGTTCTTCATTCTCTTCTGCATAAACTTTCTCGGTAAATGAGTTTTGGTATCTTGCTAAAATTTGCTCTAGTCTTCTTTCAGTCATCATCAGTTACCAGTTCAGCTAGACTAACGGATAATGCTTTGGCTATTTTGTTTGCATTAAGCAGCGTTATATTCCTTTCTCCTCGTTCAACTGAGCCAATATAGGTGCGATGTAATTCAGATAGTTCTGCAAGCCGATCTTGGGAAAGATTTCTGAGTTTTCTGAAATGTCTAACTTTTTTACCAAATTGCTCCGTAATATCCATAGATTGCGGCAGATTAAGCAATGACAACTATAATCTGACAGACTATAAGTAGCGACAGACTATAAGTAGCATTAGAAAGCGCTAGGATCTTTGCATTGATATAAGTCCCGATAGTTTCAAAGCACTGATTTGATTTCGGTCACTCTGTGGCGTAGCATGGTTAGGGGTGAAAATCTATGGGTTTTGCTGCTGGGGATCGATCGAACTTTTCACCCGCAACTTTTCACCCGCAACTCCGTCCAGCAGTTAGGATTGCCGGAATCAAAGCAACGAGCTATGGAGACAAATTAACAGATGTGCTGTTGCCCACAGGCCGCAAAGCTTTAATCACTGCATACTGTTTGATATCCTGCCTCAACCAGTCTTAATTTCCCGTGCTGAAGCCATGCGCTCGACCGTAAAGTCCTCCGCTCCCACAAACGAAACGGGCCCATCTCCCAACTGGGAAGAATTGACCCAAAAAGCACCAGAACCTACCCAGTTGGACAACATTAAAGCCCAACTGGATTTAGTGCTGTTAGCCCTAGAAGCACTGGCAGAAATTGGCTCAGAGGCGATGCTCAAGGTAGCAGCCGAACTGAATTTAGAGCCAATGGTAGCCGATCGGGTAGCTTTGTGGCGGCTGCGCCAATCTAACCCGCTGCGGAAAGGGCACGGAGGGCGCAAAAAACTCGATGTGGAGGAAGCTCGATCGCTCGTTTTGATAAGCTGTCATTTGGCAAAACAGCACCAAGCTTTAATCCGGCGCGCTGTTGCTTTGCTGGAACAAATGGCTGAGCAAAACCGCGAACCTCACACAGTCGCTTTGCTGGGAGACTATATTGATAGGTTCAGCAACACTTATGCCGATCGTATGGAAGATGCAGAAAATTTATCCGCCCGAGAACTGACTAATTTGGCGCTCAAACTCCTGATCGATTTGCTATTTTACAGCAGTCCCGGCGGTCACAGGCGACTCTGGCTGGCTCTTCTAGACCGCGCTAAGAATTAAACAACAGTCATTAGTCATTAGTCATTAGTCATTAGTCATCAGCCAACAGTCAACGGTCAACAGTCAACAGTCAACAGTCAACAGCCAACAGCCAACAGTCAACAGTCAACAGTCAACAGACTTCCTGCTATGGTTCTCAAACGGTTCACGCCCCCCACTTGCACGCTGGAAATTACAGCCAAAAGTTCGCCTCTATCTCGCTGGGCGGGCCAACCGGTGTTTAAATCTTTAAGTTTCGAGCTGCGACTCGACGACCCCAGGCTGCCAGATACCCAACACGTTACGCTTAGGGGCGATCGAATTCAACTCGAAACCCTCCACGAAGCTGTCAGCAACTACGTCCAAAACTTGCTCAGCGAATCCCGCGATTGGGAAAGCAACCTCAACTCTCAAACCGGGCTTACCGCAGCAGGCCCAGACTCGCCAGAAGTCGCGCGTAATGCCGTTATATTCGATCGAGCCGTCAACACCTCCGAACTAGCAACTTCCAACCCCTACTCTCTCCCAACTTCCTACCTTCCGGTTCCCCCCCGCTTAGAGCCCCGCGGCTTGCTCGCCCACAACTTGTTTTTAGGATCTTTGAGCGCCGTAGAATCCGGGCCAGTAGTTCCCTTGAGCACCCTGCAACTGTTTGACTTGGCCACAGCACTAGATGACTGCGCCGCCGAAGTGATGGCGCTTCCCAACCTCAACCGCGAGTCCCGAAGGCCACTGTCCTCACCCTGGCTCAAGGTGGCAGCAATGCTTGTCGCCAGCGCCGGTTTGACGACGGGAATTGTTAAAATGCTCGATCGGGCCGCCACCTCCCCGCAAACCGCCTCAGTCCCCGCCACCGCCCCCGCCAATCCACAATTCGCCCCCGTTCCTGGAAACCCCCAGCTAGCTGCAGGCGTTTCCCCCAGTCCAGTTCCCGCCCTACCGACACCCCCAGCACCAACACCCCCAGCCACACCCGGTTTACCGCCCCTGCCGCCCCCACCCATCAACACCGCCGCCTCCCCCAGCCCCAGCTTGCCCCCCATCGCCATCGCCCCAACCTCCCCAACCAACAAACCCAGCCCCATCCAGCAGCCACCCCTGCTATTTCCCGCCAACGGCAGCGCACCCAGCGCCCCACAGAGCGCTCCAGCATTCCCTCAAGGACAAACAATCACTATTCCCGCCCCCCAAGAACCGCCCATTTCCGACCTCCAAGCACCCGCACCAGTACCCTACCTGCTGCCCCCCTTACCGCCGAGACTAGCTCCCGCCGTACCGCCCCCCCTGCCGCCCTCCCTGTCTGCTTCCCGATTTCCCGTTCCCCCGCTGCCGCCCTTCCCCCGCTCCATCGAGCCGATTGTCCCCCCCGCCAGTACCGAACTCCCACCCCTTGAGGACGCTCAACCAACCACCGAGTCCGAGGACAACAACCAGGCTGCGGCGAGCAAAAAAAACCGCACTTTATTTGATACAATTCCTCAAGTTTCAGAAGCTAGAACTTACTTTGAGGAACGCTGGAAGCCTCCAGAAGGAATGGAACAAACTTTGGAATACAGCGTGCTGATCGATGAAAATGGGTCAATTCAAAGTATTGTGCCGATGGGAAAAGCAGCAGCAGATTATATCGAGCAAACTAATATGCCATTAGCCGGCGAGCCGTTTGTTTCTGCCGTTTCCAATGGAAAAAACCCGAAAATTCGAGTTGTTTTGCGACCCAACGGTCGAGTACAAACCTTTTTGGAAGAGAGTGATTAAACGCTCTCAAACACATTGTCGAGATGAGAAATCCCGGTAAATTGCTAATCTTAAACAAGTTCAAAAAAAATTAAATTTTAACTGCGGCAGCAGCAGCCAGCATATTGACAGTTGCTCCAGTTTATGCTACCCATATCTCTTTACCCATGCGGGCAGAGTCACCATTGACAAAAGTTGCTGACACTCGTCAACCGATGCTCATTGCACACCCTACAAACTTCCTTCTTCCTTCTTCCTGACATCCGTTACATCCGTTACAGAATCCGTTGCCGAACTTCCTTCTTCCTTCTTCCTTCTCTATCATCAATGCCCTTTTGTTCTATCCCAAACTTCTCCAATCCAATAAAAAACTGCAATCCCGCAAAAACTAAATAAAAAATCTTCAATACTAGCAGTACGATTTGGTAAAATCGCTTGCAGCATTTCTTCCGCCGCAGTGAACATAGTAAAAATTGCGGGTCCGAAAGGAATAGAATAATTAAACAAATTCATCTTTTTTTTGCCAGTTGCTCTATGGCACAAAAAAGATGCTATTCCGTACAAAATGAAGTGGCCGAGTTTGTCATAAGGCGGATGAGCGAGAGGAAAGTTGACTAAATTCCCCGTATCTGCTAAAAGCATGATACTGAGAAGAATTAAAACGTACAAAACACAGGCGATAATCCACAGTTTGCGTGATGGTTTCATCTTCTTAAAAATCAATTCTCTCTGTCGAACTCTTGATTCGGTTAAAACTGACATCTTGCACCATTCTCAATTACTTGTTTAGGAACAGGCAAGATGCCTGTTCCACAAGGAAATTTATCTCTTGTGTAACAGGCATCTTGCCTGTTCTTGACAATGGTGCAACATCTCAGTTTTAACCGACTTGCAGCTCTGATGCGGGGGTTTAAACCCCTCCGGGCTGAGGAAAAACGCGCAGTTTTTAATATCTCCTATAAAAACCTAAGTCTTTCAAAAAACCGACTAATTTTTAATGTTCAATTTTCCTGAGTTTTCACTGTCAAAACTTGCGGCGGTGACGCATCGGGCGGATAAATAAAATCCACTTCTACCAGCCGCTTTTCTCCCGATTTCATCTCTAATTTTACCAAAGGTTCCCCCTGCTGTCCCCGCCGCTGCACTAAATGCACGTAGCGAGTTTGAGGCACTTTATTGTCATCAGTATACCGCACTCTGACCGTCCCCCTAAAAAAAGTTTGAGGTGCCGGAGGTTCTAAAAAACTCAGTCCTCCTGAAGTTAATTTGTCTGTCTTAATTGGAGTTTGAATTGCGACAGTTACAGTTTGGTTGTTGCGGGTAGAATTGTACAGCGGCAAGCTGAGACTGTATTGAATTCCGTAATTGCCGTGGGCGCGGTATGCTGTATCTGGGTAGCGGACTAGCATTCTCGCACTTTGCACTTGATTTGTGCCCAGCATTCCGCGCGGAAGGGTGCTTAATGGGTAGGAAAATGCTGTTCCGGGTTGGGGAATTGCTAGGTTTGAGGTGGCTGGGTTGTCTGAGAGAAGTGCTCGCCATTCTGAACCTAATGCTACACCGGCAACTCGGCCGTAGATTATTTGACCTTCGGTGATTTCTGGTGGTGTGGGAGTTCGATCGCGCGGCCCGGCTATATTACCATTGTCTAATAAGTTTTGCCATTCTGTCAAATTGGGCGATCGCTCGTTTCCCTGTGCGTCAACTCGGGCAAACATCGCCAGACTGGCAACATAGACTATACCATCGCTCTGCAACCGCATCAAGGTCGATCGACCGTTAAGCGGCGGTACCAATCCCCGCACCGGTATCGGATGATTCATCAACAGTTGGCTTTTTCCCGGTGGAATAATTAACCCCGGCCCAAAGTCAGACTGTCTCCTTCCTCTCAGAATATCATTCACAGCGCGGCTTCCCGGCCCCGCGTAAATATTGCTATCAGAATTATCGACTTGCGGCGGCAATTCAATAAAAGGTGCATCGGGTTGACTGAGATAACTCGCAGCTTGCAATATATCTAATTTTACTGGTTTATTACCTGGATTATAAACAATTACTCCTTGATATAAGGTTCGCAAATCTTCCGGCGAAGGTGCGCGGGCGATGTGGTGGGTAAATATGTCGAAACGTCCTTGAAACGGAAAGTTTAAATGTGCCGCCGGAAATCTTTTACCATCCGGGGCAAATGTCGAAAGCAAAATTCCTTCTTGCAGCACTAATTCTGGACTGTTGCTGTTAAATACTGGTATGTTGTCTAACTGTCCGGGGAGATGTCGCACTTCTTGGATTTGGAGGATTTCTTGAGGTGCGGGAGGGGTTTGGGCTAAGGGGATAATTGATAGAATTGGCAGCATTTTTGAGAGGAGTTTTTTTTACCGCAGAGGGCGCAGAGGGCGCAGAGGAAGAGAGGGAAGAGAAGGGCCCGCAAATATTCGCGTTAGGGTGGGTTTTGTACGGAGATTTTGCTCGCTTATAGCAGATATTGTGATTTTTACCTCGCCCACTGTTGTAATATGTATTTGTAAAATTGGGCGGTGTCTACTTGATCCATTGCTTGAATTTTTCGACCTCCCGTTTTAACTTTTGTGCGTCCTTGGCTGATGCCTTCGGTGATAATTTCTGTTTCCCATTCTCGCAGTTGGTAAAATTCTGGATGCGCTAAATAAGCAGTTGCCAAAATGTCCCAAAAATAGTAATCTTGAGATATTGCTAGGGCATAACACTGTCCTGCTAAGTCGGAAATTGGATATTTGCGCTGTTTTGCTAAGAGATTGGAAAATTCTACAGTCAGCGGTACATTATTGGTGATATCTAAAGGACACATGACCACGGGAATTTGGGTTTGCCAAATTCTCTCGATTGCTATCGGGTCCCAGTAAGCATTCCATTCCGCCGACATATCTTGTCCGGGTTCCATATCTTTGCTAACATTGCCGATAACATTGAGGGCGCCTCCCATCCAGACAATTTCTTGAATTTTGCTTTCAATTTCTGGCGCGATATCTAAAGCTTGCGCTACTGTTGTTAAGGGCCCCGTTACCATTAATGTGACTGGTGCGGCTGCATCCCGCAAAACTCGCACCATAAAGTTTTGTCCGGGTTCTGATATTAAAGGCGTGTCAATGGTTCCTTTTTCATTTAGAATGGGAAGTCGATCGCACGCAAAGGAATCTCGCCGAAACAACACCGGAAAAGGGTTCAGTCCCCGCACCGTACTCGCCGCCACCGGAACTTCAGAACGCCCCATCAAATCAAGGATTTTGCGCGTTGCACTCACGGCTGGTTGAATGTAGCAGTCGGCGGGAGTGACAATTACTCCCAGAGTTTCCACTTCCTCCATTGTCATCAGCAACACGACTGAGAGATAGTCGTCAACTGCACCGTCGTGATCCATTAGTACGAGTTTTTTAGACATTTTGCTTCCCCGGTGACTGAATTACTGTAAACTACAAATATTAATTTTTTTGTTCGAGAAACACAACTGCCTCAACTATATGAATACAGTATCACCTTACGGCTCTTGGAAATCACCTATTTCTTCTGATTTAATTGTTTCTGGAACTGTCGGACTCGGACAAATTGCGATTGACGGCAATGATATTTACTGGGTTGAGGGAAGACCTTCGGAAGCGGGGAGAAGCGTCCTCGTGCGGCGCACTCCCGATGGTAAAATCAGCGACGTGACACCGCCTCCTTTTAATGTTCGCACTCGCGTTCACGAATACGGCGGCGCTGCTTTTGCCGTTGCTGGCGGTGTTGTCTATTTTTCTCATTTTGCCGACCAACGTATTTATTCTCAAGCGTTAGATTCTCAACCCAAACCTCTGACACCTGCTGCTAATTCTTGCTATGCAGATGTGATAGTTGACAAGCAAAGAAATCGCCTGATTTGCGTGCGCGAAGACAATGCAGGTGAGGGCGAAGCTGTCAATAGTATTGTTAGCATTAATTTAGATAACGGCGAAGATATTCAAATCTTAACTCAGGGCAATGATTTTTATGCTTCCCCTCGTTTAAGTCCAGACAATTCTCTACTTTCCTGGATTTGTTGGAACCATCCAAATATGCCGTGGGATGGCACAGAATTGTGGGTTGCAGAAATTAATGCTGATGGTTCTTTAGGTGAAAAATACTTAGTTGCTGGCGGTGTTGAAGAGTCGATTTTTCAACCGGAATGGTCGCCCGATGGAGTTTTGTATTTTGTTTCTGACAAGTCTAACTGGTGGAATTTCTACCGCTGGCAATCTAGAACCCCCCTCAATCCCCCCTTGGTAAGGGGGGAAGCAGAGATAAAAACCAGCTTGTGCGAAATGGCGGCTGAATTCGGACTTCCTCAGTGGGTTTTTGGAATGTCTACTTATGCCGTTGTCTCGGAAAGCAAAATTATTTGCACCTACACTCAGCAAGGCCAGTGGTATTTAGCGAGTCTTGATTTAACGACAAAGCAGTTGACAACAATTGAAACGCCTTACACTGATATTTCGTCGGTCAAAGCGCGGGGAGAAACTGTTGTTTTTCTCGCAGGTTCGCCGACTGAATCTACGGCTATTGTACAACTAAATTTAGCAACAAGTCAACTACAAATTTTGCGGAAATCGAGCGATTTAAGCATCAATTCTGGTTATTTATCTGTACCGGAACCGCTCGAATTTCCCACGGAAAACGGTTTGACTGCTTTCGGTTTCTTCTATCCCCCAAAAAATCAAGATTTCGCAGCACCTACGGGTGAAAAACCGCCGCTTGTCGTCAAAAGTCACGGCGGCCCAACTGCTGCTACTTCTAGCAGCATGAATTTGAAAATTCAATATTGGACGAGTCGCGGTTTTGCCGTGCTCGATGTTAATTACGGCGGTAGCACTGGTTACGGCCGAGAATACAGAAGAAGACTGCAAGATAGTTGGGGAATTGTCGATGTTGACGACTGCGTTAACGGTGCTAAATATTTAGCTCAAAAGAATTTAGTTGATGGCGAAAGAATGGCGATCGCCGGAGGCAGTGCAGGGGGGTACACTACTCTGTGTGCTCTTACTTTTCGCGATGTGTTTAAGGCCGGTGCAAGCTATTATGGAGTTAGCGATTTGGAAGCTTTGGCAACGGATACTCACAAGTTTGAAGCGCGCTATCTGGATGGATTGATTGGGCCTTATCCTGAACGAAAAGATTTGTATGTAGCTCGTTCTCCCATTCATTCTGCCGAACGTTTATCTTGTCCTGTTATCTTCTTTCAAGGATTAGAAGATAAAGTGGTTCCGCCCAATCAAGCGGAAATGATGGTAGAGATATTGAAAGCTAAAGGTTTGCCGGTTGCTTATGTTGCTTATGAAGGGGAACAGCACGGTTTTCGCCGCGCTGAAAATATCAAAAGAACTCTTGACGGCGAATTCTATTTCTATTCCCGGGTGTTTAAGTTTGAGTTAGCTGAACCTGTGGAGGAAGTACAGATTTACAATCTTTAGAAAAAATTAAGTTTTCAGTTGTTCTGTTTGCGCTCAAACGCAACTGCAATCCTTAACATAATTGGGAAATATAAAATGTGATTTAGTTCACAATTTTTGCTGTTGGCTATCACAAATTTTTACTGTTTATTGTCACACCTTTTAAGGGAATATACTTACAAAATATAAGAGTGCGATCGCCCTCTGTTACCGCAGAAAAGACCGATCGCGCGATCGTCAAGTTGAGACTCAATCTCTATGCAAACTCCTGTCAACCTGATTCCATCTGCTTTGGGCGAGCTGTTTGCCGAAGTGAATCATACAGGCTACATTACTTTAGCTGATAGATACGGTTTGATGGCGGCTATTTTTGACGAAACTTTAACTGAGGAAGATAAACGCTCGATCGATCGCCTCCTGCGTTCTGTGTGCCGGGGAAGGATAAAATTAGTTAACGAACTGTCTAGGATCAGGTAAATGTCGATAATTTTCCTTAACTCTAATTTTAAACATCTCAATAATCAAAAAAAAGTCCCAATTGTCTCGTAATTGAGACTTGGAGCGAGGAAACTATTTTTAATTTTTTATCGAGATAGGACTAAGGCAAAAAAATAGTCTGACGCGCTACATAAAGTCGTAGGGTGCGCACTGCGCACCTTACATAATTAGGTTCCGCGTCCAGCACTGAACAAGTTTAACGTACAGACATAGCTGTAGCGAACTGCAACTTGCTCAAACTTTCTTCAGGCCCAAAATCCATCTGATAAGTGAGTGCCGAAGGAATCCCGAGCACGCAGCAGGGAAAATTATTGCCTAGTTCCCTAACCAGCCGATGGTTGCCAGAACCACAGCCCAAAAACAGTAAATTTGCTGATTCTAATTCAACCACATTTCTCAGTTCTGTAGCAACCCGCCCAATGCGTAAATGAGCTTTGAATAAACCGCGCCACTCCTCAGCCAAACAGCGCGCTTGCCACAGCAACTTATCTGCTACCTCGTACTCATTATTTTGACCATAAATTGCTTGGAAATAATGCGGATCGATCAAAGTTTTTTGCTGGGATACCGATGGGATTTCGGTTGGTAAGGCGAGCCCAGGCGCTGCACAATTAAGGGCGAATGTTTCCTCTAAATCAGACACTTTCTGCTGTGCGGCCAAGGCATTTGCTACAGCAAATTTGCAAGTATCTTCGCGGTAACTTTTTGGCGATTCGTCGATTACGTATACGACTTGAACCGTGACTTCTTTAGTTGTTACTAAACGAGTTTGATGCGCCATCCAAAGGGTAATATCTAGAGCTATTTGACTTTGGGGATAACTGTTGTAACCGACAATAAAATTGATTGTTTTTGCCTGTTTTGGCGATTTTGATTTCTTAGAAACTGGTAATGTTGGCTCCGGCAGCAACACCATTTGTTCTGCTAAATTTTGATATCCCAATGCACTTTCAAAACGCGCTAACATTGTTTTGAGCTTCACAGGCTTGACCTCTCTTAAGTGAATTGTTTGGTCTGTCCGTCGGGCGTTATTCGTCTTGGGTAAAGTAGCGATCGAGAAAATTCAAAGCATAGTTGCGGAGTTCGTAATAATCCTTCGATTCCCGCAACTCCTGGCGATCGCGCGGGCGCGCAAACGGCACTGACAAAATTTCACCTATCGTCGCAGCCGGCCCGTTTGTCATCAGTACAATGCGATCGGACATATAGATAGCTTCATCCACATCGTGAGTAATCATCATTGCAGCTTGTCTGTGATTTTCCCAGATGTCCAGCACCTGTTTCTGCAACTTGCCACGAGTCAGAGCATCCAGCGCTCCAAACGGTTCGTCCATTAATAACATTTTCGGTCGAATCGCCAAAGCTCGCGCAATCCCAACCCGCTGTTTCATGCCCCCTGAAATTTCGTCTGGATATTTATCGGCTGCCGATGTTAAGTTTACCATTGCTAGGTGTTCGTTGACAAGACTAATCTTCTCAGAACGGCTAAGACTTTGCAAAACTTCATCAACTGCCAGCCGAATATTTTCCCGCACCGTCAGCCAAGGCAGCAATCCGTAGTGCTGGAATACCATCATGCGATCGGCTCCAGGTTTGCGAATTTCTTTTCCTTCCAGTGTCACCATTCCGCCGCTCTGTTTTTCCAAACCCGCCACTATTTTTAGGAGCGTTGATTTGCCACAGCCAGAGTGACCGATTACCGAAATAAATTCGTTTTCTCCAATACTTAAGTTGATATTTTCCAAGACGCTAAATTCGCTGCCGTCAGGATTTTTATACGACTTGAACAAGTTGTCAATTTCCAGAAAATTAGGGTGATTCTTGACTGGGCTGCTGGCTTCGATAGAAGTAGAAAAGTATTGAGTCACGGTATTCTCCGATAAAGTAGTAAAGTGTTAATTTGATTTTCTTCCGGTTGCACAAGCGGTAAAGTGCAGCGTGCATCGCCCTACCTATAGAGGTTCTGCGTTCAGGAATGTAGAAATTAAGACTGAAAAAAAGACTGAGGGCGGTTTGCTCGAATTTCAAAACTATTCAAATAACCCACCGGATCGCTAGGATCAAATGCCTTTTTATCAATGAAAGCTTCCGCAGGTTCCACTTTGTAATCCTCCTGGGGACAATCGATCGCCATTTCGGCAACAATCTTGCGGTAAAGGTCGGTTTTCCAAGCTTTTTTAGCTAATTCCTCAGCATTTTTGGGAACTTCTTTAATCTGTCCCCAGCGAGCGGCTTGAGTCATCAACCACAGACTCTGAGACTGCCACATAAATGTTGAATGATTTCCCGGTATTTGAGGCAAATTATTAGGAATGTCATAGAAAATAGTTGCATCTTCCGATTCTATGGTGCGGTCTATTCCGTCAAACCCTCCATAGTTGTAGTCGCCAACTATGGAGGGTCGCGTAAATTTGTCGATCGCCCCTTTTTTCGGTTTCGCCCCCGTAAACGATCGCTCAGTCAGCAGCGCCGATATTTCACTGCGATTTTCCGGCTTGCTGCAATACTGACAAGCTTCCACCATTGCCTTAACCAGCGAGTAATAAGTCTTCGGATTTTCCTCAATGAATGATTGCATTACTCCCAAAAGGCGATCGGGATGTCCCAGCCAAACTTCCTTGCCTTGCACGAAGGTAAAACCCACTCCCAAATTGCCTTGAATTGCCCGCGTATTCCAAGGTTCGGCCACCATGTAAGCCTGCATAGCGCCAATCCTGATATTAGTTACCATCTGCGGCGGCGGCACAATAATTACCCGAAATTCTTTCAACGGATCGACACCGGCAGCCGCCGATATGTAGCGGACAAAGTATTCGTAAATCGCAGAACTGAGGACAACTGCCCAAACTCTTTTTTCCGACGGCTGACTGTCAAAAAAGGCTCGAAATTGTTTGCCAAATTCTTCAAAATTGCCGTTGTATTCGTGCCACGGCCGTAAACCGAAATCCCACATCGCTTTGTTCATGGTCATCGCGTTGCCGTGGCGGTGAATTGTCATTGCCGCGCACAGGGGTGCGTGGCGCGCTCCTTCTGCGCCAATTCGGGCGTTTGTGACGGCGCCGGATACGACTGGGGAGGCGTCGAGGCGGCCGAAGATGAGGCCGTCGCGGGAGGTTGCCCAGCTTGCTTCGCGGTTGAGTTTGACGTTTAAACCGTATTTGCGGAAAAAGCCTTTTTTCCAGGCGATCGCAAATGGTGCACAATCGTTAACTGGCACGTATCCTACGGTTAAATTTGGTTTTTCTAAGGTTCGGTAATCGACAACCGGCTTTACGGCTGAGGCTTCTTCTGTGAGTCCTTTTGCCGATCGATCCGCGCTAATTCCACAACCAGATAAAGCCATTCCCGCCACCGCCGAGCCCATTCCTTGCAAAAACTCGCGGCGCTTCCATTCATTGGAAAACTTGTCACTCATATTTAATTTGACTAATGACTGTTAACTGTTGACTGTTGACTGTTGACTGTTAACTGTTGACAACTGACAACTGCTTTCCTAACAACTGCAAACTGCAAACTGACTAATGATTAATAACCGATCGATGCGTTACCAATTCCTGAACTTTGTCAACAGCAGCGTCGAGCAACAATCCAGTTAAGCCAATTACCAACACCGCTAAAAATACCGAACTCAGGTTCAAACGGCTCCATTCATCCCACACAAAAAAGCCAATTCCCACACCGCCTGTCAGCATTTCCACCGCCACAATCACCAGCCAAGCAATCCCCAAACTAATCCGCAAACCTGTAAAAATGTATGGCAAACTCGCAGGCCAAATTATCTTGGTAATCCGCCTCCAGCGCGGCATTTCCAACACTCGCGCCACATCCAGATAATCCTGGGAAACGCTAGAAACTCCCAAAGCTGTGTTGATAATTGTCGGCCACAAAGAGGTAATGAATATGACAAAAATTGCCGACGGCTCTGCTAAATTAAAAATCGATAAAGCTATCGGCAGCCAAGCTAGCGGCGACACCGGTTTAAAAATTTGAATCAGCGGATTGAGCGCCATCATTGCCGGTTTCGACATCCCGATCAGAAATCCCACGGGAATCGCCACTGCTGCACCCATGAAAAACCCCACCAACACCCGGCGCAAACTCGCTAGCAGCAGCCAGCCAATGCCTAAATCTCCAGGCCCGCGCTGATAAAATGGATGGAATATGTAATCTAAATTAGCTATTAACGCCTGATACGGAGTGGGTATCAAATCGCTGTTGAAGCTGGCAACAATCCACCACAAGCCAAGAATTCCCAAAAAACCCGCAGCAGGTAACAAAACAGCATCTCGGATGACAACGGGTTTTACACGCTTCCACGTTGCAACTCCTGCAAGTGCGATCGCAGATAAATTAAGCTGTATGAACATTTCAATCTCCTTCAGAGTCAGGGCAGGTACAAGAATCTTGAACAATACCAACCTGAGACACTGACGAAGCCAAACTATCTTGTTCAGAAAGTTGGCTTTTCAGTCTCTTCTCAATGCCTGCGAAGTTAGCTGACGGGCTAGGACTGAGAGATGTCCTTCTCCTTAGATTTCAAAATCAAAAACTACACTCAAATTTGGCAATTTTTAACTTTGCTTTTTAATTCTGTAGAGATTCGCCCCGAAAATTGGTTCCTCCGCTCCCGCCAAACGCTTGGTTTTATCGCGCAGTGCTGGATTAGGCTTGACTTTTTAAGCCAATTTATTAAAATAAGCTAGCACGAGCTTATAATTTTGTCAATACGTCTTTAGGAGTAGCTATTGCTGCTCAGCGAAGCCCAAAAGTTGAAAGAAAATTCAAAAAGTTAATTATTAAATTAACCTAGAGAGATAAAATGCGATTGTTGAATTGATTTATATATTAAGGGCCATGATTGATTTTAGCCAAGCGCTACAAGCTCAAATTGACATAATTACCGAAAACTGGATCGAAGCTGTTCGCGCCGACGACCAAATCGAAACCGCCAAGCAACTCACCTACACTTCCGTGCGCGACAGCCTTCCCATTGTACTGCAAGCGATCGTAACTATGCTGTCCGAATCAGAAGAAAGCGATATTCGGACACTCATAGAAGAAAGTTTAGAACACGGAACTCTCAGGGCAAAACAAGGCTACGATGCTGAAGAAATTGCGCGGGAATACCGCTTGCTGCGGAGGGTAATTTTCGATGCTTTAGAGCCAGAATTGCTAAAAGGCTCAGCCGCTGAAGTGAGCCGAGCTTACCGCTTAATTGACACTGCCCTCGATGAAGTAATTGCTAAATGTTTCAAAACCTATACTCAGGAAAGATTGCAAGGACTACAGGATTTGCAAAACCAATTGCAGCTTACAAATCAAGAGCTGATTCGCTTGCTTAGCGCCAGTCAAGAGAATTTATCTCACTTAGCTCACGAATTGAAAACTCCCCTCACCTCTATTATTGGTTACTCAGAATTGTTTTTGCGTCAACGAAACAATCCTGGACTTAAAGATTCTGCTCCCAATTTGGCACATATTGATAAAGTCCTCAGCAACGGTAGACGGTTACTTAGATTAATTAACGATACTCTCGAAATCTCGCGGTACGACGCGGGACGCATAAAATTGCAGCTAACTGCGACAAATGTGCGATCGGCGATCGGGACTGTTGTCGAAATAATCGAGCCTTTGGCTAAAGAAAAAAATTTAGAGATCGTCGTTGAGTGCGCTCCGGTTCTCGATCAAGTTATGACAGATTACTTGCGCTTGCAGCAAATTGTCACCAACTTGGCGAGCAACGCCATTCGCTACACCGAAGCTGGTACTATTACCATAAAAACCGAATTATTGTCAGACAAACATTGGAGTATCTGCATCAGGGATACAGGAATTGGCATGGCTTCAGAAGACTGCGATCGGATTTTTCTGCCATATTTTAGAGCCGACAACTCCCTGAGCTCTGGCATTCCTGACAGTACCGGCTTAGGGCTAGCAATTGTCGCTCGATTAGTCAACCTCTTGCAAGGTAAAATCGAATTAGTTTCTGAATTAGGAGTTGGCTCCTCCTTCACTGTAATTTTTCCCTTAGAATTGGATGAATTTTAGATGACTGTTAACTGTTGACTGTTGACTGTTGACTGTTAACTGCTGACTGTTAACTAATGACTAATGACCAATAACTAATGCCCAATGCCCAATGCCCAATGACTAATGACTAATGACTTCTTCAAATCAGAAACCGAATCGTTACATAAACAGCCGCACTTATTAATTGCAGCGCCATCACAGGCAGCCCGTAATGCAGAAAAGTTTGAAAAGAAATCCGGCGCCCGTGCAGTTCAGAAATTCCCGCCGCCACTATATTAGAAGAAGCTCCTACCAAAGTGCCATTTCCGCCTAAAGTTGCTCCGTACATCATCGCATAAAACAGTGGCAGCACAGCAGGTGGAAACTGCCCTGCAAAATCCGGAGCCAGAACCTCTGTCGGCGCGAGCCCGATATTGACAACATACTGTTTTAGCAGCGGCACCATCGCCACTACCAGCGGAATATTTGGCACCACGCTCGACATCAAACCCACAAAAAATAACAAAACTAAAGAACCAAGAAAAATATTTTTACCTAAAATCACTGCTAATATTCCAGATATATTGCCGATTACTCCGGTTTTTTCCAAACCGCCAATCAGCACAAAGATAGACATAAAAAATAGCAGCGTGCTCCAATCTAAATCCCGCAAAATATTATTAACAGAATCAATTTGGGAATGGTGAGCTAAAAGCATTGCCAAAGCAGCCCCCAACAAAGCAACGGCTGCCGGTGAAATAGGCACGGGCAACGACTCTCCCACTACAAAAAATGTCAGCACGAAAGCTATAATTACACCGCCCACTGCTAAGACTCGCGGGTGATTGATTTTGGGCTGCGGCAAGTGTTCCAAATCGTCTAAGTTTTTGTGCCAAATTTCGCGGAACAACCAAGGCAACATAACTACTATCACTCCTACTGAAATTGCCCCGCCCAAACTTAACTTTACCAGGTAATCTGCAAAGCTCATGTTAATAGCATCGCCGACAATGAATGTCGCCGGATCGCCCACGATTGTCAGCAGTCCCGAACTGTTAGCGACAAATACCATTAAAATTAGCAGGGGCACAAAATCTACACCGACTTCTTCGGCTATTGGCGGAATTAATGGTGCTAGCAGCATGACTGTCGTGGCATTGGGCAAAACTGCACAAATTGGGGTAGTAATCGCAACAATACCCAGCAAGAGATTTTTGCCTTTGCCTTTAGCCAAAAGCACAATTTGAGTTGCCAGGTATTCAAATACTTTGGTAGGCTCAAAGGCTCTCACCATTACCATGACTCCAAAAAATAAGCCCAGCGTGGCGTGACTCCGACTGATATATTCGATCGCGTTGTTTAACGTCATCACGTGGGTAAAAACCAGAATCACCGCTCCCAGAAATGCCGCAACTGTGAGGTGTATCCATTCTGTAATTATTAAGAAAATTACACATATAAATGTTGTTGTAGCAATCACAGCTTGCACGTTTTCCATTTAGTCCCCTGAAAAAAATAAAATTTAAAAATTAAAAACTCTCGGTTCGAGTGACTATACTACTTTCTGGCTCTTCTGTCAATAAATTTAAGTGCTGATTTTGGCAGCAACAAGCTGGGATCGACCCCTAGAGAGAGATCCGGCACAGGGAAAAAATCACCTCAAAACTACTTCTTTTGGCAGGGTCGCGATCGCCCGAAGTTTGGTATGGCGATTGGGCGATCGCTCAACTACAATGAAGCATGGGCAATATCTGCCAAACTTCACCCCCACGCCGACATCATGGACTACAGCCAAGTGCTTGCCGACAAAACCGATACTATCGTCCAAAACTGGATTGAAGCAGTACGTCAGGATCGGAAAATTGAAACCGCTGCAGCCTTACCGCAGTCAGCAATCGAAAATCACATACCTTACCTGCTGGCGGCGATGGCCACAGTGCTTTCCCAATATCAAAACAGCGAAATAAAACTAATAATTGAAGCCAGTTTAGATCACGGATTTCTCAGAGCCGAACAAGGCTACGACGCCGCAGAAATAGCCCGCGAATACCATTTATTGCGTCAAGTAATATTCTCCCACTTAGAAGCCGAATTGCTAGCAGGAAGCGTCGCAGACGTATTCAGAGCTTTTCGGCTGATAGATGCCGTACTAGACGAAGCAATTGCCCAGTGTTTCAATAGCTACGTCGCTCAGAGGCTGCGGGAACTTCAACAAATCCAAACTCAGTTACAACTCACAAATCAAGAACTCTCTCGCCTTGTCAGCGTCAATCAAGAAAACGTCTACCATTTGGCTCACGAACTCAAAACTCCTCTCAACTCAATTATTGGTTATTCCGAACTATTCCTGCGAAAAGAAAAATGGCAATCTGAAGTCAAAGATACCCTCCCCGGCATCGAACACATCGAGCGAGTATTGCGTAACGGCAGACATTTGCTCCGCATGATTAATGACACACTAGAACTTTCTCGCGCTAATGCCGGAAAAATTAAACTTAACCTGCAGCGAACTAATGTACGATCGGTAATTAACACCGTAGTAGAAATGATGCAGCCAATTGCTGATGCTAAAGGACTAAAGCTCGCTGTTACCAGCGACTGCGGCCCAACACAAGTAATCTCGGACTCTGGGCGGCTGCAACAAATTCTGATCAACCTGCTGAGCAATGCCATTCGCTATACAGAATCTGGTAGCATCGAATTAAGTTGCCACCCTGCTGGAGAAGGAAATTGGGCGATCGCAATTACAGATACCGGCATTGGCATCGCCCCCGAAGATACAAACCGCATCTTTGATCCCTTCTTTCAAGCAGGAGAAGCCGGCAAACAGCTCTTTCCCACCGAAAGCACTGGCCTGGGATTAGCAATAGTATCGCGGCTCGTCACGCTGCTGCAAGGCAAAATAGAGCTAGTATCGGAAATAGGAGTTGGCTCAACTTTTACCGTGATTCTGCCGCAAGAAGTTAAAATACTCCAAGAAGTAAGCTAAACATTAAGTTCAAATTTTTACATCCGAAAATCCTATGCCCGCAGCCAACCTTAGCCCTTCCACCACAGCCTTTCCCCTCACCGCCGTAGTCGGGCAAGAAGCAATCAAATTAGCCCTGCTGTTAGCAGCAGTCGATCCCGGATTGGGAGGAGTTGCGATCGCAGGCCGCCGCGGGACAGCAAAATCAGTAATGGCCCGCGCCTTGCACTCCTTACTGCCACCCATTGAAATTGTTAAAGATTCTTTTTGCAACGCCGAACCCGATGAAAATATTGCAGAACTGGCATCTTTTCTATTAGAAGAAAACGGGCAAGATGCCAGTTCCACAAATACTAATTCCCCAAAAAATACTGAAATAATTCCCACACCATTCATTCAAATTCCTTTGGGTGTAACCGAAGACAGACTCTTAGGTTCAGTCGATGTCGAACAATCAGTAAAATTCGGCCAAACCGTATTTCAACCCGGACTCTTAGCCCAAGCAAATCGAGGCGTACTTTACGTAGACGAAATCAACCTCCTCGATGACAATATTTCCAACCAATTACTCACAGTATTAACCGAAGGTCGCAACCAAATAGAACGGGAAGGGATTAGCTTTCAACACCCTTGCAAACCTCTATTCATCGCCACCTACAACCCCGAAGAAGGGCCGTTGAGAGAACATTTGCTCGATCGCATCGCGATCGTACTTTCAGCCGACGCAGCACTCCAACTAGAAGAAAGAGTCTACGCAGTAGAACAAGCTTTATCCTACTCCAGCTCCCCCCAAGAATTCCTCAACCAATACGCCGAAGACACCGACAACCTCAAAACCCAAATCATCCTAGCCAGAGAATGGCTCAAAGATGTCAGCATTAAACGCGAACAAATTGCCTACCTAGTAGAAGAAGCCATCCGGGGCGGCGTTCAAGGACACCGCGCCGAAATATTCGCAGTGCGCGTCGCCAAAGCCGCCGCCGCCATCGAAGGACGCACAGAAGTTAACGCCGAAGACCTGCGCCGCGCCGTAGAATTAGTCATCGTACCCCGCGCCACCGTCATCCAAACTCCCCCAGACGAAAACTCACCTCCTCCTCCCCCGCCACCACCGCCACAAAAGCAGTCAGAACAAGAACAAGACGAACCCGAAAACGAGCAAGAAGACGAAGACAACCAAGAAAACGAAGACAACCCAGAACCTCAAGAAGAACCAGAACAAGATACCATTCCCGAAGAATTTCTGTTTGACCCCGAAGGCGTAATTCTTGACCCCAGCGTGCTTTTATTCGCCCAACAATCCGCCAACAAACAAGGCAAATCCGGCAGCAGAAGCACCATTTTCTCGGAAGATAGAGGCCGTTACGTCAAGCCAGTATTGCCCAAAGGCCCCGTCCGCCGCATCGCTGTAGATGCGACTCTCAGAGCCGCCGCACCATACCAAAAAGCCCGCCGCGACAGGAATTCCGACCAGCAACCCACCGCCAGCGAGAGCCCTAATCGAGAGAAGCGCGTATTTGTGGAACAGGGAGACATTCGGGCGAAGCGCTTGGCGAGAAAAGCTGGGGCTCTAGTGGTATTTGTTGTGGATGCTTCCGGTTCGATGGCCCTCAACCGGATGCAGTCGGCCAAAGGTGCAGTCATGCAGCTACTCACCGAAGCTTATCAAAGCCGCGACCAAGTGGCGCTGATTCCGTTTCGCGGAGAGCAAGCAGAAGTATTGTTGCCGCCGACTCGCTCGATAGCCTTGGCCCGCAAGCGTTTGGAACGGCTGCCCTGCGGCGGTGGTTCGCCCCTCGCCCACGGTTTGACGCAAGCGGTGCGCGTGGGAGTTAACGCGCGGCAGTCGGGAGATATTGGTCAAGTGGCGATTGTCGCTATTACTGACGGGCGCGGTAATATTCCTTTGGCTCGTTCTTTGGGCGAACCGATTTTAGATGGCGAAAAGCCGGATATTAAGAAGGAATTGTTAGAAATTGCTGCCAAAATTCGCGGCCTGGGAATGCAGTTGCTGGTGATTGACACTGAGAGCAAATTCATTTCGACTGGCTTTGCGAAGGAATTGGCCAAGACTTCTGGAGGGAAATACTATCATTTGCCGAAAGCTACCGAACAGTCGATCGCAGCTATGACTAAAAATGCTCTACGCGACGCGATCGGCTAAAATCCTGATAGCCGCATTCATCTGCGTTTATCTGCGGTTAAAAATCCCAAAATTAGACTTTTTGCCAAAAGCCAAAAGTCTAATTTTTAACTCTCACTCTCCGGCGACTCACCGCCAGCGAACCCGCAACTAAACCCAACCCTACCACCGTCGAAGGCTCAGGAATTCTCACGGGCAGAGGTACGCGGTTTGCCGTCCCCCGGTTCGGGGTTGAAGAATTTGTACTTTGGGGGAGTTGACCGGTCTGAGCCAGCAGCAAATTTTCTGAACCCTGCCGCTCAGCAGCGGTAGAAACGGCTCGGACATTAGCTGCAACGGCAGCTTGACCGCCGGAAATAATGGCTGCGGCTAATAAAATTCCGGCGGCAGGTGGCAATAATTTGCGATCGAAAAAGGTGTACATTAGATATTACCTATTTGGCATTTTGTCGATCGAACTCGATCTATTCATTAATTTTATTGGTATTCTCTGTCTGAGCTACCTTAGCAATTAACGGAACCGATTTTAGATTTTAGATTTTAGATTATTGAAGTTTCTGGTTCCTAGTTTCAACTAATTCGCAAATCAAAAACCCAAAATCAACTGTGGCCCCTGCCTCTAGCATATACTCCATAATCCCCAATCGTAAATCCCCCATCCAAAATTGATTGACTTCGGCTATCTGTGATTTGAGCGACTTTAAGCTAGCCCTTGGCCGCAGCGCCGGCCCTTTAAACTAAATTATAGCTTTGCCGCGAGGCGCAACGGTGCGAGACAGCTACACGGCACAGACCTGTACGCAGTCGATTATAAACAATCGATCCCCGCTTTGGAGTGATTTCACCCCCGTTCTTTATCAAATCTTTAAACTCTTTCAGGTTTTGCAAACAAAGTGTAAAGCTGTCAAAATGATAGATAGCAATTCTCAGCCAAAATTAGGTAAATCCTCGTGAGTAACACTAGCAATTTCCGCGAAGCCGTGCGCGAGGCCAAAAACCACGCACTGGTAGGCCCCAACGTCATCTCCAACGCTCTCCCCTTCGTGGGCGGCGGACTTGTCTTAACTGCTGTCGGCACCTACGGCGGCCTCGGAGTGATTCGTAACTATCCCGGGATCTTCTTTCCCACATTCATCGCCGCGATCGTCGTAGAATTAATTTTATTCTTCGTCGCCCGCGGTGCCGCCGAACAAGGCAACAAAAACACCGCTTTACCCCTGCTGGCAACCTACAGCCTGCTTTCCGGCTACACCCTTAGCGGATTGGTCTTTACAGCCCTCAGAACCCAAGGAGTCGGCATCTCCGGCATCGGTTTTGCAGCCCTCGGATGCGGTATTACCTTTATCGCCGCCCGCCAAATTGGCTCCAACCTTTCTGAACAAGACGGCATGGCTCTCACCAAAACTATCAGTTTAGGTGTGATTGCTTTGTTAGTCGTCGTTGGCGGTCAGTTTCTGCTCTCTCTTTTCGGCGTCTACACCCCAACCTGGTTGGAAATTGGCATTTCTGGCATCGGCGTGTTTATATTTGCTGGCGCTGCGATTGTAGACTTTTACATACTACCCCGCAGTTACCGCGATGACCAATATTTGCCAGCCGCTTTGTCGATGTACTTGACTTACATCAACTTGTTCATCTTCATTCTGCGCCTGATGATTGCTCTCAACGGCCGCGATTAATCAACGCAAGTTTAGCTTAAAAAGAACCGCAGCTCGATCGACATCCGGCTGCGGTTTTTGATTAAGATTTACAACCAAGATAGCGATCGGTCGATTTGAGATTTTATATTTGAGGTTGACTGCGCTAATTCTGTCGATCGCGATTTCAAAATTAATCACAAATTAATTGAATAACACTCATGTACTTAAAATATGAAGATATCAGGAGAGTCAGCGTAGAAATTACATCCCGGTGTAATGCAGCTTGCCCGCAGTGTCCCCGCACCGGCAACCCGATTTTGCCGGGGGCGGAATTAAAGATGGAGGATATTGAGAGAATTTTTCCACAAGAGTTTTGCTCTCAGTTGGATTTGGTGTATATGTGCGGCAACTACGGCGATGCTATGACTAGCAATACCACAATTCCTGCGATCGAATATTTGCACCGCATGGGAGTTCCTCATATCTGCCTGTACACCAACGGTAGCGGACGCAATCCAGACTGGTGGCAAGCCCTGGCACAGGCGATGACAGGAGAACATGATCGCGTAATTTTTAGTATCGACGGGTTGGCCGATACTAACAGCATCTACCGCCAAAATACCAACTGGGACAGGATAATGCAGTCTGTTAATTCCTTCATCCAAGCAGGCGGAAAAGCTGTATGGCACTACTTGATATTTGAACACAACCAGCACCAAGTAGAAGCAGCGCGGGATTTAGCCCAACAACTAGGATTTGTCGAGTTTGTACCGAAAGCTACCTCTCGTTTTGTGGCGAAAGAGATTTATGACAAAGAGTCCGCAAATCAACAGCCTGAAAAGGCAGAAAACTCTCAGGTAGATGCTAAGAGCGATCGCCCCAACCAACCAGCAACAACTAATGCGTCAGCCCCTCAAAATCAAACACAGACCGCTGTTGGGTTGCACCAACAAGCGGAGGATTGTTTGAAACAAGGACAGCTCTCAGAGGCGATCGCAGCCAGCCAACAAGCCCTAAAAATTCAACCTGATTTTGCAGCAGCCTGGAAAACTTTAGGCAATGCTGTTCAAGGTTTGGGGAAGATGCAAGCAGCAGCAGACTGTTACGCCAAGGCGCTTAAAATTCAGCCTAATTTTCCAGAAGTTTATGCTAATGTCGGCAGTCTTTATGCTCAACAGCAACAGTGGCAGCCAGCTAGTGCTTATTACCAAAAGGCGATCGAGCTTAAACCCAATTTTGCCGGAGCTTATCGCAATTTAGCTCAAGTTTTGACACAGTTGGAGCAACCAGAAAAAGCCAATTATGCTTGGTATCAAGCTATAGCTATTGAAACCTCTCAAACACCCGAACCAACTCGTTCTGTCCCATCAAAGCCAGCCAGCGAAGAACTCCAACCCCCATCGTTGGAACAATATAAAAATCCACAGGGAGACCAATTTATCCAAGCTGTAGAAACATTTGGTAGCCTAAATAATTACTACCGTAATGTAGAAATTAGCTGTCAAACTCAAGCCAGCAAAGATATTTTCATTTCTTTTGAAGCTGAACTTTGGCCTTGCTGTTGGGTAAGCCATACTAAATACGCTGTTTATAACCACACTTACAGACCGCAAATGCTGGCTTTACTTGAAAAGTACGGCGAGGGCTTTAATTCTCTCAGAACTAAATCTATCAAAGATGCGATCGCCTGTGATTGGTTTCGCGAAGACCTCACCAAAAGTTTTTCATGTTCCAAAAGGTTAGACGTATGCGCTCACGAATGCGGTAAAACTTTCAATTCAACAGGTTCGCAGTATATCTAGAAACATCTGCGTTCATCCGCGTTCACCAAAGCACAGGGGATTTAAGCCCCCACCTTTAGGTGGATTGTTTTTAGGCAGGGGCCTAAATCCTCTGCCTAAAAACTTCGCACTCCGAAGTCAACTGTCAACTGTCAACTGTCAACTGTCAACTGTTAACTGCGGTTTCAAAAAAATTCTTAGTATTATTGCCTGCCAAAATGCTAAAATCAAAAATACACCCCACAACGCCGGAGAACTGAGAGTGAAATTCTACACATCGAACACAATATCGAAACTTTGTGCGATCGCCTAAACCGCCTACAAGACTGTCTTTAGCTCATCAATAACCGCTGAAAGCCAAAAGTTACAACAGCTAACAGCACAGCCGGCATCGGGCAACAGAACCAACACAGTTGAACCCATACTCCAAGAACTAGACGCACTGCAATTCGATCGGGCAAAACTCAACCAGTGCCAAACTTGTTTAGCAGATATTAACGCAGCAGTCGAGTTGCTGGAATTTCAAGCAGACGACGAACTAGAGCAAGAACTTCAAACTAATTTAGCTGACCTAAACCACTTTCTAGAAGAGAGTGAATTACAGCAATTGTTGAGCGAACCTCGTGACAAAAATGGAGCTTACCTCATAATTAATGCAGGAAATAACGATATCGATGCTCAAGACTGGGCAGAAATGTTGCTGAGAATGTATACTATTTGGGGACACAACCGAGGCTATAAAGTTGCAGACGTTGAATATTCCCCAGCGCCAGAAGTAGGAATTAATTCTGCAACTTTGGAAATAGACGGACGTTATGCTTGCGGCTATCTAAATTCAGAAACCGGAATGCACCGACTGAAACGTAAATCGCCTTTTAACATTACCAGAAAGCGGGCGACTACAGCAACGGTGGAAGTTGTGCCAATGTACGTAGAACTAGATATTCCCCAGCAGGATTTAGAACTAATCTTGCCTCCTAGCGGCGGGAATTGTAACGGAACCAAAGTTTGGGTGAAGATTGTGCATATCCCGACTGGTATTTCCGCAAGATGTGACGGATGCCGCAGTCAAATGCAAAATAAAGACAAGGCTGTGGCGGTTCTCAAGAGCAAACTGTTTGCTATTATGCAAAGGCAAGAAGTTGCAGAAATTTCAGACATTCAGTGCGATCGCCTAACAACAGTCCTTAACCAACCAATTCGGGAATATCAATTTGCCAGCGACAGCGATTCCCGGGCAAAGTTCTGGATCTCCGTACAGGCATCCAAACAACAGCCGTCGCCGAGGTACTAGACGGCAAACTTGACTCATTCCTCAAAGCAGGTGTGCTGCTGAAAAATTGATTTGCACATTTAGATCAAAATTTCAGCTAAACTCAAAAGTACACCCCACAACTAGGAAAAGTAACAGTGGAAGTTCTAGACATCAAACATAATATCGAAACATTGTCCGATCGCCTGGGTACAACCCAGGACTATCTTTGACATCCCCGCACTCACAGCCAAAATCCAAGACTTAGAGCAAATCTGCGCCCAACCAGCATTCTGGGATGACCAAGATCAAGCCCAAGGAACCCTCCAAGAACTAAATGACTTTAAATCTCATTTAGACCAATACCACGGCTGGCAGACTAGCCTAGAAGACGCTAGAGCTATTTTAGAACTGCTGGAGTTAGACGCCGACGAGTCCCTATTCCAAGAAGCCTCAGCCAGTCTTTCCCAGTTAACCCGCGAACTCGACCAGTGGGAACTGCAACAATTACTATCCGGGCCCTACGACGAAGGTGGCGCAGTTTTGACAATTAACGCCGGGGCGGGCGGTACAGATGCTCAAGATTGGGCAGAAATGCTGCTGCGGATGTACACCCGCTGGGGCGAACGTCAAGGTTACAAAGTACATTTAACCGAGATTTCTGAGGGAGAAGAAGCGGGTGTTAAATCTGTGTCTTTGGAAATTGTCGGCCGCTACGCCTACGGCTACATGAGGTCGGAAAAGGGCACTCACCGTTTGGTGAGAATTTCGCCTTTTAACGCTAATGACAAGCGTCAAACCAGTTTTGCGGGCGTGGAAGTGATGCCAGTGCTCGATCGATCCGTTAAACTAGACATTCCAGAAAAGGACTTAGAAGTCACGACTTCCCGCGCAGGCGGCAAGGGTGGGCAAAACGTTAACAAGGTAGAAACGGCAGTCCGCATCGTTCACCTTCCGACAGGTTTGGCTGTCCGCTGTACCGAAGAACGCAGTCAGTTACAAAATAAGGAAAAAGCTCTCGCACTGCTGAAAGCGCGCCTGTTGGTGATTGCGAAGGAACAGCGGGCTTCGGAAATTGCCGAGATTCGGGGCGACATGGTAGAGGCGGCTTGGGGCCAGCAAATTCGGAATTACGTGTTTCACCCCTATCAAATGGTCAAGGATTTGCGGACTGGAGTGGAAACCACCGCCATCCTAGATGTGATGAATGGCGAATTAGAACCGTTCATTCAAGCTTATTTGCGGCAGGAAAATCAGTTGGTCAGTTGACTGTTGACTGTTGACTGTTGACTGTTGTGCGGAGTTCAGTGGGTAACTAAGAAGGACTAAAGTCCTCACTACGAACCTATTTTCTGGTATAATTTTAAGGTTTTTGGTCGATCGCCCGACATCCAACAGGTCGCGCCGCCAGAAACCTTGATATGATAAAACTTGATCTAACGAACCACAGGAGAAATAATGACCCAAGTTGTAATCGGCGAAAATGAAGGGATTGAGTCAGCCCTACGACGGTTTAAGCGACAAGTTTCCAAAGCGGGAATTTTTCCCGACATGAGAAAGCACCGCCACTTTGAAACCCCCCTCGAAAAGCAGAAGCGCAAAGCTATTGCCAGACGCACTAAGAGACGCTTCCACCGCAACAACAAACCCTAGAACTAGCACTAAATTGATTCGGCACATATAATGCCTTGCGATTCTAGTACCGCAGCGACTCGGAGAATCACCGCTTCGCTGTAGGGAGCACCGATAATTTGTACTCCCAAGGGCAAAGCGCCGGGCCGCTGTACGGGCACGCACAGAACTGGCAAGCCTATAAATGATAGGGGTTGAGTGAACAGTCCCAGATTGGGACGCACTAATATTTCTTGTCCGGCGATGACCATTTTCTCGACACCAATTTCAGGAGCGGCGATCGGAGTTGCGGGTGCGAGAATGATATCTGTATATTGGAATATTTCGCGAATTCGATCGCGATACCACTGTCTAAATCTCTGCGCTTGCACGTACCATGTCGCAGGAATCAGGGTTCCAGCCAAAAAACGATCGCGCGTGGCGGGATCGAAGTCTTGAGGGCGCGATCGTAAATTATCCAAATGCAAGTTTCCCCCCTCGCAGGCGGTAATGATAAACGCTGCGGCGCGCGCGCGATCGGATTCCGGTATGCTGACAGTCGCAAGCCCCCCTATTTTTGGGGGGTTTGTTGTTTTTTCCGTGCTATTACCACAATCCAAGACATTTGTCAAGGCTTTAGCAACTATTTCTACAGCATCCATTGCTTCCGGTTCGGCCCCTGTGGCGAAATACCCCTCAGCAACAGCAATTCGCAATCCTTCGATGCCTTGATTTAACTGTGGCGAACAAAGTTCAGGCGGGCGTTGAGTGCAAACTGGGTCACGAGAATCAGGGCCTTGCAGGATATCGTACAACAGCGCCATATCTCTGATCGATCGCCCAAACGGCCCCACACAATCCAAACTACTGGAAAATAAATAAGCGCCAGCCCTCGACAAACGGCCGTAAGTAGGCTTAAACCCAAAGACACCGCACAAAGCAGCCGGTACGCGGATGGAACCGTTAGTATCAGAACCGAGAGTGATGGGTACAAAACCGGCGGCGACTGCTGCTGCGGAACCGCCGCTGGAACCGCCGGCGATGCGCGTAGTATCGCGGGGATTGCGAGTCGGGCCGTAGTGGCTGTTTTCCGTGACGAAACCGTAGGCGTACTCATCCATGTTGAGCGTGCCTACGAGCACAGCACCAGCTTGTCTGAGTCGAGCGACCACCCCCGCGTCCTGGGTAGCCGGAGGATTGTCAGCGTTGATTTTTGACCCAGCCAGAGTAGTAATTCCGCCGATATCGAACAGGTTTTTGACTGCGAAGGGAACGCCTGCTAAAGGGCCGGGATTTTCGTTATTTGCGATCGAATTATCAATATTTTCGGCTGCTGCGAGTGCGCTGGATGCAGTGATTGCAGTAAAGCAATTAAAAGCTTTATCCTTAACAGCAATCCGTTCCAAAGCAGCACTTACCGCCTCTGTAGCCGTAACCTTACCACATTTAACAGCCGCTGCCGTAGCAACCGCATCCGCCTTATCTAAAAAACTTCTGCGTTCATCTGCGTTCATTTGCCCTCATCTGCGGTTAAAAATCTAAGGTTCAAACACCGGCGCGACTTCTACTTCTTGAGGTAAAGGGAATTCAGTAACCAGTCGGGCGATCGCAGCTATTCTCTCGAAGTTTACCACAACACCGGGCCGATGTTCCGGGTCTAACGGTAAGTTTATCAGTTCAGCGGTGCGATCGACATATTCTTCTACATTTACCATGAGTCCCTCCCAAACAACATCAGCGTTCATCCGCGTACATCTGCCCTCATCTGGGGTTAAAAATCTCAGGTTCAGATATAAGTGCGATGATTATTGTATTGTAATGGCGATCGGGAAGTCAGTTATTATTACTCAGCTTTTTATACTCCTCGGATTGTCTGATATCATCTAAAGGAGATTTGGGCTCTAGTGGTTCATCAGGACAAAACTTTATAGATGTCTGCGCTTCCCCTGACTTGAAATTTTTATTACAGCACTTTCCAGGTAAGTGAAGTACAGAGAAACCGGGTTTCTTGAATAAAACCGATTTCTGGCGAGAAATCCAGAAGAAACCGGGTTTCTGGGGTGTACTTCATAAACCTGGAATCCGCTGTATCAACTGTTATAGATAATAGATTGATTTTGTAACATATTTGTAGTGTTCACAATATTTCCTAAGCATTTATACTCATTACAAACCATCAAAAAACCCTTAACACATACAGTCAAAGGGTTTTACCGTTTTAATCGGTCGGAGCGGGTGTTGGTGAGTATTTATGCTTAGGGTACAAGTCGGAGCGGTCGGAGCGGTGACGGTCTAACTTTCTCTAGTCTCTAGTCCTATTACCAATTCCCAATTCCCAATTTCAAAGTTGAGTTATCGTGTGGTACAAGCCCAAGCAACTAGGCTTCCTGAACCCTCAAGTGCGCTCATTGCTTTGCTTTCAGCTTCGGCGCGAGAATCACCAAGTCCCCAACCAACATGAGTACCATTGTCCGATACAGCACCACAGCTATTCTTAAACCAGACTCGAACCGCGCAATCCTCTGCATTTTTAGAACACTCTGCCAATGCTTTATTTTGAGCCGCAGCACGAGTTGAGTGGTCGTAGCTAAAACCATAGGCACTTGTAGCATCCGATGTAGCGATCGCCCCAAAATTATCTGCCAAAGCAGCGCCACCGGATAAGCATTCTGCTAAAACCAGAAGTACAGCACCAACTCCAAAACGTTTAAGCATTGATTTTCTTCTTTTTGTACAGATATATTAAAAATATAACATAACCAATCTTGTTTAGACTATAGTAATAATACTGAAGTAAGTGCGATTCTTTTAGTCGAAACCCGTAAGGGGGATGACTAGCAGCGGTGGGGTAAACCCAATCGGTTAAGAGTTCGCACTTTAATCCCCCATCGTCTGACAACTTAACTATAGCAATTCGATGTGAGTCTCACAACACAGGTGTGAGTGTAACCAACACATACAGCGGATTCCAGGTTTATGAAGTACACCCCAGAAACCCGGTTTCTTCTGGATTTCTCGCCAGAAATCGGTTTTATTCAAGAAACCCGGTTTCTCTGTACTTCACTTACCTGAAAAGTGCTGTAACTTCGATTTTAACCTTTCCTTTTTCCCAACCCTTGGAACCAATTTTGAGAACTTGACAATCGATTCCTTCTTTAGGGGAGTTCCACTTTATATCCCCTGCCATAATTTTTGTTTCTTCGTTAATACACAATTCTTTCATCCAATACATTAGTGATATCTGGCGAGATTCCTTTTGTGCAGTAAGCCCAAGTATCTCACTAAACTTGCTAGCGGCTAGCTCTTTAAACCTTCGTACCAGAAAAGTTGCTTGATTGCCGACGAATAACAAAACATCATCATCACCCACTGTCTCATAGTTCTTATTGGTTTCAACTTTTTCGTCCATTTTTTTTGACCAAATTATGCTGCTTCCTATTTGATACCATTTGAAGGTATGTGAGTCAAGGTGGTAAGAAACAATTTGCGATCGCACTTGTCCACTCAAACACTGACAGTTTCGGGCAACTTCTCAACGGCAACATCCAGCGGAGGCAAAGCAAAATCCTCAGCATCCATCAATTCCTTAACCTTCTCAAAAATCTCAACCTCCGCCTCTTCTTGGTCTGTCAGCTTATCATAAAAATAAGGGTCAGTAAACCACTGTTCAAACGCTATCATTAACAATCCATTGGGCGAAAGTTCAAACCGCCAATACTTAGAAATTCTGCTGTCAACCACTTCAAACATCGGCGCCGGATTATGGATGGGATAATAGCTATAATTATCATTGCAGATGTAGTACCAAATAGTCCCTTTCCATTCTCGGATAGCATAAACAACATATTCCTTGCCTATAGTTAGCGGTAACTCAACCTTTCTAGTGTAACCGCGTGGCGGATCTATATATTCTTCAGGGAGAGATTCACCAGTATTAGCAATACAACGAATTTTCATAACTTGATTACCTACAGATTTTTAGGGGCTGTTTTGGGATACTGTCGCTTGAACTTAAACTCCACATCTTGAAGAGTCTGACTGTTCCGAAACCAATGGACTTGTACCGAAGCTCCATTAATTTCAAAAGCCTCAATACTTGTCATTTTATCCCAATCTTCAGAATTCCCGCCATAAACCTCAATAAGTCGGGTGCATCTCACTTTTGCGAATATGTCAAAAAAGGGTTAAAATGAAAAAGCTAGTAAAATCGTTAAATAAAAATGAGGTAAAGAAAATGACACCCTCAGACCAACAACAGCTAAAAGCCCACTTAAAAGCGGCAGCAGAAATTCTTTACAGAAATACAGCTCCAACCGAGTTAAAAAGTTTTGAAAGTATAGAAAAATCAGTTCGTCAGCAAATGTTATCAGAAGTTGGTCCAGAACTAGGTAGCTTTTTTTTTCAGCAGTATCAGGAATTAAAACAGGAAAACCCCGAAAAATAAAATCAATAATCGGCTCGCTCGATATTACAGATAATCAGGCAAAATATTTTGGCTTAAAAGCTTACAGTCAATTTAGTCCACTGATGGAAAATTGCTGTCTTTTAATCAGTGCCAACGAATCTTATCAAACGGCAGAAAAAGATTTGGAAAAACTTACGGGGATCAAAATTTATCACAGTACATTACAAAGATTAGTCAAGAGACAAGAATTTGAATTACCTACATCTAAACAAGGAGTCAAAGAAATTACATTAGATGGCGGCAAAGTCAGACTACGCAACGAAACTAAGGGCGAGAGATGTTACTGGAAAGACTATAAAGCCGTGTGTTTAGATAATGTTTATTCTGGAGCATTTTTTCAAAATAATCAAGATTTAATTGATTGGAGTAATAGCCAAAAATTACTACACCCTATGTATTGCCTAGGAGATGGTCATGCGGGGATTTGGAACATATTTAAAGAAATTGGAGACAATGAACAAAGACAAGAAATCTTAGATTGGTATCATCTGAAAGAAAATCTCTACAAGGTAGGGGGTTCAACAAAACGATTAAAATTAGCAGAAACTATGTTGTGGCAAGGCAAAGTTGATGAAGTTATAAGTTTATTTAAAGACTTTAAAGGTCAAGCATTTAAAACGTTTTGCAATTATTTAGAGACCCATCGCTGCCGAATAGTTAATTACCAATACTACAAAGAAGAATCCATAAGCTCGATAGGTTCTGGAACAGTTGAATCCATAATTAAACGCATTGGATTAAGGGTGAAAATATCGGGAGCGCAATGGAATATTGAGAACGTTTCCTCTATCCTTGCTCTTCGCTGTGCCTATCTCAACGGTCAACTTTCAATTTGATGTATTTGCCAAAGTGAGATGCACCCAATAAGTCTCGGTGCATCCCCCAACAATCTATCTGTGCCGCAATGAATTACTATGCAATTACCCGCCTTAGCATCTTGCAACAGAAGTTGCTCCGGCAAATTTCTCGGACTCTCATCGGGAATAGCACCTTGATTCACAATTTAACAGCTTCAAATATTGTTTGTCAAATACCATAAAAACTAATCTTAGTAGGTGCAGTTTCCGCCAACAACTTACCCCGCGAAATCACATACCGAACCGCAGCGCGCCTCCTAATTGCATCATAACAATCCTCAGCATCCAACACAATCAAATTTGCAGGTTTCCCCACCTCTATCCCATAATTATTATCTCCCAGATTGAGAGTTTTAGCACCGTTGACAGTCACCATATTAAAACAAGCTGCAATCTCAGCCATTCCCGTCATCTGACAAACATGAACCGCCATATGAGCGACATCCAACATATTTCCCGTACCTAAACTATACCAAGGATCTTGCACGCAGTCGTGACCAAAACTCACATTCAATCCCTGCAGCCACAACTCCTTAACTCGCGTCACCCCACGGCGTTTGGGATAAGTATCAGCGCGGCCTTGCAGGGTGATATTAATTAAAGGATTGGCAATGAAATTAATTCCCGATTTTGCCCAACTTCCCATCAGCTTAAAAGCATAAGCATTGTTATAAGAACCGAAGGCCGTCGTGTGGCTAGCTGTCACCCGCGAACCAGCCCCAGTTCTAATCGCACAAGCTGCTACCACCTCCAAAAATCTCGACTGTTCATCATCGATTTCATCGCAGTGAACATCTATTAATCTATTGTATTTTTCAGCAAGTTCAAATATTCGCTCAACCGACTTCACCCCATCTTCCCGCGTCAACTCATAATGTGGAATCCCGCCCACAGCATCCGCACCCATATCCAGAGATTTCTCTAAAAGTTTGTCATTTTCTGGACTTCCGTAAATCCCGTCTTGGGGAAAGCCACAACTTGCAGAGTCATCCAATCTTTGACTTGTTCTCGAACTTCCAAAAGTCCTTGCAAAGCAGTCAGCGTCGGTTCGCTAACATCAGCATGACTCCTGACAAACAAAATCCCTTGAGACGCTTGCAGCCTTAAAGTTTCAACAGCCCGTTTTTTGACTGACATCATCCAGAGTTAAACATTGCTTTCGTTCCCCCCAAATTTGAATTCCCTCGAACAAAGTGCCGCTTTGATTCCATCGCGGTTCCCCCGCAGTCAAAGCCGAATCGAGATGAATGTGCGACTCCACAAACGGGGGACTAACTAAATTGCCTTGAATGTCGATTTCGCGTTCGCCAAGTTCCCAGATGCGAGGCGAAACGGCTACTATTTGGTCATCCTCGATAGCAATATCAACCGTTGGGCGATCGTCGCCCGCACCTAACAAACGACATTCGCGCAGAACTATGCTATACTTTTGCTCAGGCATGACAATTGCACCTAATTTTAACACTTGTAAACGTGATCCTTCCTAGTTGCTACTCAGTCTAGTGAGACCCAAAAAAATCTCCAATCACTTGCGAACCCCCTCCCTCTCCTCCTCTGCGCCCTCTGCGCCCTCTGCGGTAAAAAAAATCTTACTCAAACAACAAACCTATAACCATAATCACCAATAACAAAGCGCAAATATCAGACAATCTCAAACTCCAGATTGTGATTTTTGACCAAATCAAAGCTAAAATGGTCAACGACATTCGTATTGCTCAATTCCAGATTGTAAAAATCAACAAAATCCTCATCAAAATACGGCCCAGCGTGCCAAGTCCCCACATCTAACTTAATAAAACAATTGCCAGGAATCCGAAAAGCAACAATATCATCTAAACTCGGTTTATCGCTATCCCCAGGAGGCGCAACCGCCATCAACCAATCCTTCCCATCCAGAGAACCCAAACACTGAGTACATTCAACGTGCCGCGTAATTTTGCCAAACTTGCGACCTTTCTCCTGCAGTCGCATAATGTAAAATCTAGGAATACCATTTTGCAAGTTTAAGTGAGCATCCTCAGCATCAAAAGACTTACCATCAAAACTCGCAAAAATAACTTGACCGTAACTCCGAAAATTCTCCGATGTCACCCACTGTGCCGACAACGGCTTAGTTGAAAGTGATTTGCTCATAAATCAGAACATCCCTAGCTTTCTCGGTCATAAATATTGTAATATAAATATTAAGACCACTTGACTTCTACCTTGGGCGCAGCTAAAAACCAACCTTTCGAGTTATCCCACAAAAAAATAGACAAGCTTGCTTTAATTCGATTGCCCTTCTTGAAATTTATCTGCGTTAATCTGTGTTTATCTGCCTGACATCTGCGGTTTCTGTATCAACCTTACAATCACGCATCAGCACACTGCTGCAAAAAACGAGCCGGAATATCAGGGCGAGCACCCCAGTGCAAATGCAAATAAGAAGCGTGCACCTGACAAACTCCCCAACCTTCAGCAACCGCCTCAACTTCCCCCCGTTTCCCATACCTCCAACTGTGATAAACTGGATTAGTCGGTTCCACAGTTAAATGCGATCGATGAAACTCATGTCCCCAAACCACATCCCCCGCAGTTAACACCGAACTATCCCTCACCGCCACAGCTTCTCGGTATCCCAAAGTCAAGCGCTTTCCCATCGCAGCAGCAGCCTGCAACACTCCCACCCCTTGCCAAGAATTGCCCTCGAAGTCTACAATAGAATCGCATAAGTACATCAAACCCCCGCATTCGGCATAAGTCGGCATTCCCGCAACGATCGCACTTCTGACAGCATCCCGAATTAAAACATTATTGCTCAACTCCTTCGCAAAAACTTCAGGGAAACCGCCGCCAAAATACAACCCTTGCACATTGTCAGGAAACACAGCATCATCAAGCGGGCTCCAAAATACTAACTCCGCACCCAACTCTGCCAACAAATCAAGATTGTCCTGATAATAAAAATTAAAAGCCCGATCGCGCGCAACTGCAATCCGCACCCCAAATTTACCCTCCAAACTGTTGACAACATCATTTTTTTTAGTTACAATAACCGAAGGGAGACTGTATCTACCCAAAAGTTGCTCAGACCCCTCACCCCCCCGATTTGAAGTTGCAGCCAGCATTGGCAAAAGTTTTTCCCAGTCAAAAGCCACAGCAGCCAAATCAGCCAACTTATTGATCGCAGCCTCAAGATTCGGCAACTCCTCAGCAGGAATCAGGCCCAAATGCCGATCAGGAATAGTAACAGCCTCATCCCTACGCAAAACCCCTAAAATCGGTAAATTGAGCGGTTTGAGAGCATCTGTAAGCAACTCCAAATGTCGATCGCTAGCCACCCGATTCAACACCAAACCAGCGAAATCAAGATTTGGGTTAAAAGAACGAAAACCGTGGGCAATCGCAGCCACAGAACCAGAAAGCCTGCTGCAATCTATCACAAACAATACCGGCAAATTCAGCAAACAAGCAACATGAGCCGTAGAAGCAAAAGCAACAGAATAATCTAATTCTTCTTTCCCCGCCTTCAAGCCATCCGCTACATCCGCTACAAAATCCGTTGCCGAACTTCTTTCTTCCTTCTTCTGAGAAACTCCATCAAATAGCCCCATTACCCCTTCAACTAAGGCATAATCGACATCTTGAATATGACGCTCAAAACACTGTTTTACATAAGATTCAGACGTTAATACCGGGTCTAAATTTCGACAGGGGCGACCGGTCACAAAAGCATGAAACATCGGATCGATGTAGTCCGGGCCCACCTTAAAAGATTGCACGTTCAAGCCGCGGCGGATTAAATAAGCTAAAAGGGCGATCGTAACAGTAGTCTTTCCCGCACCGCTGCGTTCGCCAGCAATTACTAAACTCATAGTTCTACTTAGTTACAATAAATAATAGATAAGATTACTGGCGTTGCTGATTTACGGTATGAACGGCTAAATATGCAAATCATAAAAACCATTTTCCACAAAACTTCTGGATTTTTGCCTAGTTCTTTTTCATACTCTGATTAAGCAACGCCAGATTACTAAAGTCGCTTTCCAATCATAAAATTATCTGCGTTAATCTGTGTTAATCTGCCTTGCATCTGCGGTTTCTGTATCAATCAAAGATTTATGCAATCTTTCCTCATAAAAATAGACAGTTGATAAAGTTATGAGTATTGCTCTCGAACCGCTCAAATAATAACTATTTAACGACAGCAAGAAGACGCTAAGGACGCTAAGGAAGAAAAGAGAAGAATAAAAGTAGGGCAGACATTGCCTACCCCACTGAATATTAACTCAATCCTTCTTCCTTCTTCCTTCTTCCTTCTTCCTTCCTTTACCGCTTAGCCAACTTCAGCATCCGGGCCGTCACCGCCAAACTTTCCTGATAAAGCACATCCCTGCCCCAACTCTTCAAGTGCTGGCCGAGCAACTGTTCCGTCACCTGGTCAAACAGAGGAGTCACCTGGTTAAATCGAGCGGTCTGAGCACCACCTTTCGTTTCCATCCGCATACAGCCGCCGGTTTCGGAACACAGAACCGTACCGCAGTCAGCGTTTTCGTTCGTAGAATTCAGACGCAGAGCAATCAAATCGCCGGGGACATCGCCTGTATCAGCAGTTGGAATCGCCGCTAACTCAGCTTCTACAACACGTTCGTCGGCACCCGCAAATTTAATTCGCTTGATTTGATAGTCGCCCTCTTCCTGTTTGAAAGCAACCGGACGCCACCCAAGCCGGCTCGCCAGCCAGCCCAAATACATCAGTGCTTGACTAGAATTGCCCTTTTCATAATCTATCGTCACTCGATCGATCTCTTGAATTGCCGCCCGACGTTCCGGCGGATCGAAAGCCTCCGCAGCCAATTCCTGCCACGCCGCCAGCCTGCGCCAATTCAGATCCGCGATCGGAATTCCTTCCTCTATTAAACTTTGCATCAACAGCAACTCCGCCTCCTCCTCAGCAAAGCTGCTAGAGTCGATAATCACAGAACTGCTAGTTTCCGCCAGCCGCTGAAACAAACCTCGATCGGCATCGGGATGAGCCTTCCACCACAGCAGTGTCGGCAAATCCGAGATCGTCAGCGCCGTCACGATCGCGCTCACCCGTTCCAGAGCAGCTTCCGTACCCCGGAGCGTAATATACTCGCAGCAGATCAGATTGCCGCTGTCCCGCTTGTGAACCGGACAATAAGCAGCCACTTGAGCCTGCACGCCCGTGTCTTCCCCCGCCGTCGGACACAGAGCAATAATCCGGCAGGGATTCGCAGCTACGATCGCGTCTGCCACCCCAGAGCCCCCCGAACCGAAGCCAGTAGGGCCCAAAAGCTCTCCCTGGGAATTTTTGCGAGCCACTTCTTCCCGCAAAGTCGCCAGCAATTCAGCGCTAGGCTTGCCAGTTCTCGGCATTCCGTAAGATTTTTGAGCCGCCCTGATGCTTGATGCCGTCATCGGCCCTGTAATACCGTCAATCGGCCCTTCGTAAAATCCTAGATCCGCTAATAAATGCTGAGTTTCTTCCGGTTCGTAGACTACAAAAGTAAAAGTTGTTGCCCTAGTCGCGATCGGAAAATCGCCCTTTGACCCAGCTTCTTTATAACTTTCCCAGATTTGACTCAGTTCTGCCTCTATTTGGTCGATCGACACATCTTTAGGATTTTGCAGCGAAACCAAAGGCGGAGCTTTCATCGGTGTCATCGTCATAAATTTTGTCTCCTTTGTTATTAGTCATTAGTTATTAGTCATTAGTCATTAGTCATTAGCTATTAGTCATTAGCTATTAGTCATTAGTTATTAGTCATTAGTTATTAGTCATTAGTCATTGTTCATTCTTCATTGGTTACTAATTAAGAATTATCAATTACCAATTACTAGCTAATGACTACTGACTGCTGACTAATGACTAATGACTCTTACTATTTACTCCTAGCTAATGACAACTAACAACTGACAACTGACAACTGACTCTTAAAGTCGTCGCCACTTGCGGCCGTCTCTGTTAATTAGCTGTTCTGCTTCCGTCGGTTCCCAAGTACCCGCTTCGTATTTAGGCACCAAACTTTGGTCGTTGGACGATTCCCAAGCCATCAGCGCCGGAGTTACCACCCGCCAAGCTTCTTCTACTTCATCAGAACGAGTAAACAAAGTTTGGTCGCCTAGCATACAATCAATCAAAAGGCGATCGTAAGCATCCGAAGATGTCACCCCAAAGGAAGCACCGTAACTGAAATCCATATCCACCGTCCGCGTCCGCAAATCCGGCCCCGGCATTTTCGCCTCAAACCTCAGCGAAATTCCCTCGTTGGGATGCACCCGCATAGTCAAAACGTTAGGAGCAGTTTGTTGGGCGGCAGACTGAAAAATTAACAGTGGCACTTCCCGAAACTGAATCGCAATTTCGCTAACTTTTTTCGGCAACCGCTTACCGGTACGCAGGTAGAAAGGCACTCCCTGCCAGCGCCAGTTGTCAATCATAAACTTCATCGCCACAAAAGTCGGCGTTGTCGAATTGGGAGCAACCCCCGGTTCTTCGTGATAACCTGGCACGGGTTTGCCCTTCATCCATCCTGCGGAATATTGACCGCGAATCGCGGAAAACTCCAAGTTATTCAAATCCGCCAAGCGAGTTGCTTGCAGAACTTTCATCTTTTCGGTGCGGATGCTGTCGGCGTCGAGGGAGTTCGGCGGTTCCATCGCCGTCAAACAGAAAATCTGCATCAAGTGGTTTTGCAGCATATCCCGCAGAGCCCCAGAGGATTCGTAGTAACCCGCCCGGTCTTCTACGCCCACTGTTTCTGCAACCGTAATTTGTACGTGATCGACAAATTGCCGGTTCCACAGCGGCTCAAAAATCGCGTTGGCAAACCGGAACACCATTAAATTCTGAACCGTTTCTTTACCCAAATAATGGTCGATCCGGTAAACTTGCTGTTCTTGGCAAACCTTCTGTACGACTCGGTTGAGAGCTTTTGCCGAACTCAAGTCGCGACCGAAGGGTTTTTCAATTACCAAGCGGTGTTTTACTGGATCGGCCAGCATTTGAGCCTCCCCCAGTTGTCGAATTGCTTCTGGGAAAAAGTTCGGGGAAACTGACAGATAAAATATGTGATTGCCGCGAGTTCTCCTTTCTTCGTCGAGTTCCGCTAAGAAAGTTTTGAGTTTTTGATAGCTTTCGGGGTTGTCAATGTCGCCGGGACAGTAGTACAAACCTTTAGCGAAATCTTGCCAAAATTCTTCGTTGCCAATGCCACCGCCAAATTCTTCAATGCCTTCGCGCATTTGCTCTCGGAAGTAATCGTGACTCCAAGGGCGGCGGGCCACACCTACGACGGTAGTTTCCGGCGGCAAGCGTCGATCGCGCTTCATCTGATAAATTGCAGGTACCAGTTTGCGCTGGGTGAGATCCCCAGAAGCTCCGAAGATTACCAGAATTTGTGGTTCCGGGACCCGTTCTTTTCGCAAACCGACGCGCAGTGGATTTTCAAGTAGCGTTACCATTATTTATTTTCCTTGTTCTAGTGCTGTTAACCCTGCCAAGACACCATGATAGTTTGCGGTCATTTCTGCTAGTTAGTGGGTGAGAGAGTTAATCGCTTCTTCATACTGCTAGAGGAGGCAGATGATTTTGCTCTCTAGGAACTCTGAGAGGCATTAATCTCAAAAATCCTAGAGAGGATTTAAAACTCAGCATTTAAGAAGCCAAACAATTATCTATTCCGACTCCTAAATGCTTCTGCCTTCAAGGATACAGATATCTGTCTAGGCGACGGGTGACAACTTCTGCACTTTCTCTTGCAAGGAATCCATCAGGGATTGGAACGGGGTGACGAATTTATCAATCCCGTCCAAGAGCAAGTCTGTCATCACTTGGTCCAAGTTGATGTCGATGTCGGGATCTTTGAGACTTTCGATCAGCGTGTAAGCTTCTGCAACGTTGTTCTCAATCCGGGGTGCGACATCGCAGTGATCGAAACAAGCTTCAACAGTGTTCGGCGGCAAAGTGTTAACGGTGTCGGGGCCGATTAGTTCATCGACGTACATGACATCGCTGTAGTTGGGGTTTTTGGTGCTGGTGGAAGCCCACAGCAAGCGCTGTACTTTCGCTCCCTTGGCCGCTAAAGCTTGCCAGCGATCGCTCGCTACGATCTCTTTATACTTCTGGTAAGCTATCTTCGCATTGGCGATCGCAATTTTCCCCTTCACCGCTTCCAGTTTTGCTTTTGTGGAAATATCTGTGACATTTTTGAGTTTCTCGTCAATCTTGCCATCGATATTGATGTCGATCCGGCTCAAGAAGAAACTGGCAACAGAAGCAATATTGCTCACATCCAAACCTTTAGCCACCCGCGCTTCCAAACCGCGAATGTAAGCCCAGAAGGTTTCGACGTAGCTGTCAACGGAGAACAGCAAAGTCACATTAACGTTAATCCCTTCGCTGATGACTCGCTCGACTGCGGGCAAACCTTGAGCGGTTCCGGGAATCTTAATCATCACGTTTTCTTTGCCGAGGGCTTGGTAATAGCGTATGGCTTCGCTAATAGTGCTTTCTGTGTCGTTGGCGATCGTCGGTGGCACTTCGATACTGATGTAACCGTCCAAACCCTTCGACTCTGCATAAACCGGGGCGAAGATGTCGCAAGCGTTGCGGATATCTTCAAATACCAGAGATTCGTAAATCTCCATTACAGATTTACCCGCCCGGATGCCCGCTTCGATATCCGCGTCGTAAATCACATTACCCGCGATCGCTTTCTCAAAAATAGCCGGATTAGATGTAATCCCGCGCAGTCCCCGAGTTTCAATCATCTGTTTGAGTTCGCCGGACTCGATCAGATCCCGAGTCAAATTGTCCATCCAGATACTTTGGCCAATTTCTTTGATTTCTAACAGGTGATTCGTTGGTGTTGCTGTCATTACTGTAACTCCTACAATTTGATAGCTGTTAATTGGGACTTTAGGATCGGGTCTAAAAGCATTGGGCCTTGCTTAGTTGTTAGTTGTTAGTTGTGATTTTTTGGTTCTAATCATCAATAACTAATCACCAATAACTAATGACTAATAACTAATGACTAATGACTTCACTCTTGGACTGTTCTAGGATTGCGCGATCGATCTTGAATAAAAGACTCGACCATCGCTACATTTTCTTTACTGCCGATAATTAAGGGCGATCGCTCGTGCAGTTTGGTCGGCACAACGTCTAAGATGTCTTGAATACCGGTACTGGCGCGCCCGCCGGCTTGCTCCATCAAAAACGCCAAAGGAGCCGATTCGTAGAGCAAGCGCAATTTGCCCTCCGGTTTTTTCAGCGTTCCGGGGTACAAAAACACACCTCCCTGAAATAAAATCCGGTGGAAATCTCCCACCAAAGCCCCACCGTACCGGGCGGTGTAGCCTTCGCTGCGGTGTACGTAGCGAATGTAATCGCGAAAAGATTCTTCCCACTGCCAAAAGTTGCCTTCATTAACGCTGTAAGTCGGGCCGCTTTCAGGCGTCTGAATGTTTTCGGTTGCCAGAATAAATTCGCCCAAACTGGGGTCTAGGGTGAAGGAATGAACGCCCTGCCCGATCGAATAAACCAGCATGGTACTCGGGCCGTAGAGCACGTAGCCCGCGGCGATTTGTTTGTGTCCGTGTTGCAGCAAGTCTGAGGCCGATCCGTCTGCATCATCTCCCTCTTGCTTGCGGATGCTGAATATGGAACCGACATTGAGATTGGTGTCAAGATTGGAAGAACCGTCTATGGGGTCGTAGAGCAGACTGTAGCGCCCGATCGGACAGTTTTCGGGAATGTAGTAGGGTTTTTCCATTTCCTCCGAAGCCAAGCGGCAGACCAGTCCGCTTTGCTGGAATACCGAGATAAACACTTCATTGGCATAGATATCCATCTTTTTGACGGATTCTCCCTGCACGTTCGTAGCCCCTGTAAACCCCAAGGCATCTGCCATTAATCCGGCTCGGCTGAGTCGCCTAGCGATCAGCTTGGCAGCTAGTCCGATGCGATTCATCAGGGCACTGAGATCCTGAGCATCTGCTGAAAAGCTGTGAAGTTGCTGGAGTACGTGACGGGATAGGGTTGTGCAATCGCGGTCTAAGGATTGTACCTGCTCGATCGGGCCCAGGCGGGCTTCCCCTGTCGGCGCGTTTACCATGATTTTGATGTCCTCCCTGTCTTGCTGCTCTGGATTTGGGTTCGATGGAGTCCTTGACACTTGCCCCTGAATCGGCTATGAGACCGATCGTCCCCTAACTTCTATCTTAGGGAGGGTTTGGCGATCGGGCGTGGAACTTTAGGTGAATTTTAGATCCGCATCGAAAATTGAGGAGTGCGATCGGCTGTTTAGTCGGGAATTGTATCCAAAATCACTACTTTTTTTGATTAACCGCAGAGGACGCAGAGGGCGCTGAGAGAAAAAGTGGCGATAGAGAAGCCTACGAACGTTGGCTAGCATCTCAAAAAGACCGACAACTTCCTTTGCGCGAAGAAGATGTAGAACCTATTGTTAATTTGCCGGAATTGCTTGCAGGCATTTACGATCGCGCCGGCTATGATTATCGGCTCGATTACGATCAAGATCCCGTACGTAAATTTTCGCCAAAGGTGATATGACACTCCAAAATTCTGGGTAAGGTATCCATAGAAATACGGTAATTGAAATTTAAGCAAATATACAGAGTCCGTCATTGACTTTTCTATTGACTTGTTTGAAATATACTCAAACACTCAACTTACCTTGCATAAATTTTTCAAGACTTGGGTTACAAAAACCCAAATATAAAATGTTTCTTGGTACTCATCACCCCAAAATAATGCTATGGATATTATTTCACAAATTCCCCATAACTTAGTCAACCACTATCAGATTAAAAATCTGCTTGGAGAAGGCGGTAGTAGCACAACTTACGAAGCCATTGACCTCAAAACCAATCAGCGAGTCGCACTCAAAGCTTTGTCTTTACAGAAGATGAATGACTGGAAAGTCCTGGAACTATTTGAACGAGAAGCCAATGTTTTATCAAAATTGAATCATCCGGGAATTCCGCGTTATTTGGATTATTTTTATGTCGATACTCCCGATAACCGTTGTTTTTATATAGTACAAGAACTGGCCCAAGGGCAATCTCTAGCAAGTTTAGTCGAAAGTGGCTGGCACGCTAGCGAAGCCGAAATTCAACGCATTGCCACACAAATTTTGGAGATTTTAGTTTATCTCCATTCACAAACACCACCTGTTATCCACCGGGATATTAAACCCGAAAATATTGTTTTCAAATCCCCCATTAATTCCCACCAACCAAAAGATTGGGAAGTTTGCTTAGTAGATTTTGGAGCCGTGCAAAACACTTATTACAATACCTTAATGCGAGGAAGTACCGTAGTTGGAACCTATGGTTATATGGCTCCAGAACAATTTCTCGGACAAGCCGTACCTGCAACAGATTTATATGGTTTAGGAGCGACCTTGTTGTATTTACTAACCCACCGTTCCCCCGCCGAATTACCAACAAATATACTAGAAAGAGATTTTCGCTCTCAAATTCAGATTTCTTCAGCATTTGCCGATTGGTTAAAAAAGATGATAGCGCCTGATTTAGAAAACCGCTTTAACTCGGCAAAAGAAGCGCTTGAATCTCTTCGCAATCCTCGAATAGTTAACGTTAAATCCAATCCGACGCAATGGAAAAAACGCCTCAAAATAGGAATTGCTGCTATTGCTACTGTTGCTGTTTTCAATCACTTTAAATATCCCATCCTCAACCGGATTGGATTTACACCCAATGCAGTTGTCGAGGCTGTCGAACAGGGAGATACTCAAACTGTTAGGCATTATCTGGATCTTGGCATTAATGCTAATAGCAGGGTAAATAATCAGAATTTACTACACTTTGCTGGCTCAAAAGAGGTGGCAGAATTGTTAATTGCCAAAGGTGCAGATGTCAACGCTAAGAGTGCATATGGCTGGACCCCATTACACATGGCTGCTGTGTACGATCACATAAAAGTGGCACAGACGCTAATTGTTAAAGGTGCAGATATTAACGCCTGGACAGGAAGTCAATATTTTGATGGAACTCCTCTGTTCTTTGCCCGATCGCCTGAAATGACCAAGTTGCTGATTGCTAAAGGTGCGGATGTCAATGCCAAAAACAAAAATGGCTTGACTCCTCTACATAGGGCGCGATCGAAGGCGATCGCAAAGATACTACTCGCCGCAGGCGCAAAAATTAACATCAAAGAAGACAATGCCCGAAATGGCAAGAGTACAGCTTTATTACATAACGCAGCCAAAATAGGCTTTAAGGAGTTGGTACAACAGCTAATTAAAGACGGTGCAAATGTGGCGATCCGCGATGACTATCGAAGAACTCCACTGCACTATGCAGCCACAAAAGAAGTTGCTGCTTTGCTAATGCTGGATATCAACGCTATAGACCAATCTGGAGATACTCCGTTACACCTAGCTGTCGATCGAGGATCTCAAGATATCGCTGAACTGCTAATTGCTAATGGCGCCAGGGTTAACGTTAGAAATGCGAAGGGTCAAACTCCATTGTATCGAGCGATCGCGATCGGACACAATGAGATTGCTGCACTGCTAATTAACAACGGTACAGATGTCAATAATATAGATGGATCTGGCACAACTCCACTGCACAAAGCCGCACATTATGGCACGGTAAAAATCTTAAAATTGCTGATTGCTAAAGGTGCAGAAATTAATATCCAGGATAATCAAAGAAAAACTCCACTGGATATCGCCGTAGACCTGAAACTTCAGGATACAGTGGCGCGGCTAATTAGTAAAAACCCAGATGTTAATAGTGAAGACAAAGAAGGCAGAACTTTACTGCATATCGCTGTCGATTTCAAACTTGAGGATGTAGCCAAAAAACTCATTGCCAAAGGTGCATTCGTTAATGCCAAAAATAACTTGCTTCAAACTCCCCTGCATCTTGCTGTTGCTCAAGGCTCTCAAGATATCGCTGAACAGCTAATTGCTAATGGCGCCAGGGTTAACGCTAGAAATGCGAACGGTCAAACTCCATTGTATCAAGCGATCGCGATTGGACACAATGATATTGCTGCACTGCTAATTAAAAACGGTGCAGATGTTAATAATAGAGATATGTGTAACACAACTCCACTCCACAAAGCAGCACATTATGGCACTGTAGAAATCTTAAAATTACTGATTGCTAAAGGTGCAAAAATTGACGCTACCAACTGCGATGGCGACACGCCGCTCAAGATAGCAGAAACCAACTGGAACCCCGACCAAGAAGCAGCAGCCAAAATACTCAGATCTCGCGGCGCAACAGACTAATTATCCCAAATAACCCCACGCATAAAAATATGGAAACACTAGAACAATCGGAAAAAATCATTGCTGAAAGATATCGCATAATCGGCAAATTAGGACAGGGTGGAGTTGGAATCACCTATGCTGCTGTAGATTTAAACAGCAATCAAAAAGTTGCACTCAAAGCTTTATCCCTGCGCCTGACAACTGAATGGAAGAAAATCGAGTTATTTGAACGAGAAGCAAAAACTTTATCGGGATTGAATCATCCGGGAATTCCTCGCTACATTGACTACTTTCAAGTGGATACTTCCCAAGATCGTTGTTTTTATATCGCCCAACAACTCGCACCGGTAAAATCTCTCGCACAGTGGATAGAAAATGGCTGGAAACCAAATGAAGCTCAAGTTCGTCATATCGCCTATCAATTGCTAGAAATTCTAGCTTATCTGCAATCGCTGTTACCTCCTGCAATCCACCGAGATATTAAGCCACAAAATATTATTCTGCAAAAAAATGGGCGAGTCTTCCTAGTTGATTTTGGCGCAGTTCAAAATACTTACCACCATACCGTTACTGGAGGCAGCACCGTTGTCGGAACCTACGGTTACATGGCACCAGAACAATTCAGAGGAAAAGCTGTATTATCAACAGATTTGTATGGATTAGGAACGACGCTGCTTTTCTTGTTAACCCAGAAATTTCCATCGGATTTACCCAGAGAAAAGCTGAAGGTAAAATTCCGCGAGATTGTCTCTATTTCTACAGAGTTTGCCGACTGGTTAGAGAAGATAATTGAACCCGCAATTGAAGATCGATTTCACTCAGCAAAAGATGCTTTATCAGCATTGCGAGGGGAACAGCCAAAAGGGATTAATCCCGAAAAATGTTTAAGCGATCGCCCCAATCCCGAATTACGTTAATTGACGCTAAACGGTGGTTATTCATTAAGATATACCCCGATCGTTTCCCCAGCAAACTCAAATGTTTTTTCCAATTCATCTGAGTTATAAATTTTTACTTCCCTTCTCTTTGATTTGGGTATTTTTTGTAGGTCTACTGGACATATTTAAATACGCTGCAGCCGACTGGCTAAATACATTATACGATCGATTTTTCTTTATATCAATTCAAGCTATAATAATATTTACCGTATTTTATGCTTTGATGTGGTTGTGTAGGATTGATTCTCTTCTATTCACCAGACCAATTCAAATCAGCCCTCAAGATATCCAGCGGGTAAAGTTGAGCGGAATTCATCTGCCATTGCTCAAAAAATCGATAACTTTTTGCCTGATTCGCACCAAGTCGCGTAACTATTGTTTTGGCTTATTTTTGCCGCAAGCTGAGAAAGAATGGTTGGTAGGGGAATTGAGTGATTGTTTAAGTTTAAGTAAGTAGGTAGGCGGAAAAAAACATATCTATGTAACAAAACATTAAGTTACCTAATTGGAGTTAAACTTAAGACGTTGTGTAGTGTAGTTTCC